>CAIKAA010000313.1 GCA_903825275.1 uncultured Fibrobacterota bacterium
ATTCGGTGACCACCACAGATTTGTTTGATACCTGGGAAGTGGGCTACAATCACTTCCACAATCGCCAAAAGATCTCCCTTCCTGCCACGCAGAAGGTGATTGCGCAAATGGTTCGATCAAAGGGAATGTCTGACGGGAACATCTTTTTCGAGACACTGACCCACGCTGACCTGGACACCACCCATCCACCTACCATGACCTTTGTCCACCCCGGCGCAATGAATTCCAAGGCCGAATTGGATTTCATCAAACGAAAAATCGCGGATCATGCCGAGCCCTGGACCAGCGCCTTCAACCAGGTCAAGGCCCTGGCAATCGCAAGTAGCACAACGACCGCCCCCCTGGATGGCCAGGAACTCGCTCAAAAAACCGATGGACGCAAGGCTTATGCAAATGCGCTTGCCTGGTATTTCACGGGCGACGAGAAGTACGCGACCCAAGGCATCGGGATCCTCAATGTTTGGGGCAAAACTTTCCAAGGCTATGCTGTGCCCTCGATGGGACTAAACAATCAAAGCCAGCTTGATGCCGCCTGGATTGGTGCCCTTCTGGGGCCCGCTGCAGAAATCCTGCGTCTTGACACTGCATGGGCCGATTCGGATCAGGCAATGGTTCACGAGATGTTCAAGACCAAGTTCTACCCAGCCCTGAACCAAATGAGCACATTGAACGGAAACGTCGACCTAACCCAAATCGACGCGATGATGAATCTCGCGGTCTTCAACGAAGATGAAACCGAGTTCACTGCGGGTTTGGCTAGGTTGAGAAAACGCGATACCGCGTACTTCTATCTCTCGACCGATCGCGCCCGCGCCAGGGCTTATGGGGGAAGCAGTGACGCCGCTTGGAGCGACCCCGATGGAAATCCTCCTACCCTGTGGGTGGACGGCTTGACTCAAGAAACTTGCCGCGACAACGACCGTCATGCCCAATACGCCATGGCCTCGGCCCTTCACGCCGCCGAAGTGGCCTGGCACCAAGGGGTCGATGTCTACACCTCTGACACCAAACGCTATACGGCGGCCTTGGAGCTGATGGCGAACCAGATCCTTACCGGCAACATGCAAGGAACTTGCACCGATTCGGTGACCACCACAGATTTGTTTGATACCTGGGAAGTGGGCTACAATCACTTCCACAATCGCCAAAAGATCTCCCTTCCTGCCACGCAGAAGGTGATTGCGCAAATGGTTCGATCAAAGGGAATGTCTGACGGGAATATTTTCTTTGAAACCTTAACCCACAGCGACTTGGATTCCTCCCCTACCACTTCGGTTGCACGCCCCGCTAAACCAATTCCATTTGAAATCGTCCTCGGCTCAAACGGAACTTGTGAGATTCGATCCTCACGGACTGAACAAGTCGCCTTGATCGTGGTTTCCTTGGACGGCAGAACCAGGAGACGCTTTTCGGCTCAAACCATTGCGGGTGAACGTCAGGTCGTCTCGTTGGGAATGGCTCGCGCGCCAGCGGGAATCTACTTGGTGGAGGTGCGTTCCAGCCAAGGGCGCACCGTGATCAAGTACGTCAAGTAACTCCCATCAAGGGGTCGCCGAGATCGATGTCGCGGCGGCAAGCCTATGGCTTGGCCGGGGAAGGGGCCAAGCCTGGGGCGGATCAGCAAGGCTAATCGTGCAAGCAGCGTACAGAGAGGCCCACAGACTTACTGAAATCCATTCCATCCTCGACGACCTCGGACCCACCTGCCCATAGCGCGATGCGGTTGGCCCCATACGATGCAGTCTCTGTTGCCGTCCAGAAAGCGGCATCGGTCCCAAGAGAAGTAAACGCCTTGTTGGAATAATTCCCGATAGGTAGAGCTCCAAAGCCGACCGCATCTGTGCCCGTGTTTGGGTCCCATAGATTGTCCTGAGACTTTAGGGCGTCACCGGCCGTCGCTTTCGATAGTGCCGTATCGGCTAAATACTTCCATTCCTTGGAATTTGGTAAATGCCACCCTACGGGGCAGATCCCTTGGATTTTACCACTCCCAGGATAGGCATTTTGGTTATTGTACAACGGCGTCAGCCCCATCGCGGTTGCCCAAAGATATAGACGACCAAAGCTGGAACAATAGGATATCGTATTTTCATAACACCATGAACTATCGGCAGGATTCAATGGTTCGAAAAACAGGTTCTGCGCCATCCAAACCTGGCTTCCGATCTTCACATACTTGTATTTCGCGCCATCTCGCCCATCCGTGAAGCTGCCTTTGGAGCGCACCACGAAGTTCACGGTGTCCAAGCCTCTATTTCCGTTGATGTTTCGCACCTCGATGTAGACCGGACCGGAAAGATTGGTGATTGCCGCACTGTTCCGGGACCCGTTGACGAGAACTGTGTCGGACGCGTCGTTGGCCGTGGCGCTCAAGGTCACGCTGGTCACCCAAGCGTCCACCGTGTCGACATAATTTGTCACGCCGGAAGTGAATGCCGGCGTGAAGGCTCCCGGAGTCGTGGTCAAGGTCGCCAGCGACGTGTCGTGGGCGACGTTCGCCACGCAGCGCACCGAGAATTCGCTTCCCTTGTTGGTAGAACCATGAATCACATTGGGCAGGTCGTCGTGCAGAGTAGGGTACCACGCAGTGGATGCATCGTACTCGGTTGCACTCCACAAATCGGTGTAGGTCCCGGCACCGCTGAAAATTCCACCGTTGATGCCTGCAGGCAGAGCGCGAAATCCGAACACATCGGTACCCGAGTTGGTTGCCCATCCATTCATAGACTTGAGAGCTGTCCCCCCATTGCCTGCACCAACAATTGCCTCCACACCGTTCACTAAGGTTGTCCATTCCGCATCGCTGGGCAGATGCCAACCAGTGGGGCAAACTCCCTGTAGATTGCTGGGGTTGTGTGCACTGGATTGGGAATTGACCGTTGCTTCCGCCCACGTGTACAATCGTCCATATTTGACGCAGGAAGCGGCGTTGCCGTTGTAGCAAACGCCTGTCGACCCTGTCCCGGCATAGTTCAAGTTTTCCGCCATCCAATTTTGGGTTCCCATCCTCATTGTCTTGTAAACATGGCCGTCGCGCGAATCTGTGACCGATCCATAGGTGATCGCGCTCGGCCAGGGAATGGGCTTTTTCACGATTCTCACCACATAGCTGTTCTGGTGGCCATTGGTGTTCACCACCTTGATCGTCACGCTGGTCGTGTCGCCCGTAAGAACGAAAGTTTTACCGGTATCATTGTTGTAGCTAACTGTGTCGGTAAGGTCCTTTGCCACGGCGACCAATAGAACACTGGAGACCGAAGCATCCACCGAGTCGACATAGGTTTTGGTGGCCGGATCGAAGGCCGGTGTTAAGGCGCCCGGGGTCGTGGTGAGACTGGCCAAGGCGGTGTCGTGGTACACCACGGCTGCCCCCTGCACGCAGCGAAGGGAATAGGCATAGGTTTTCAGGTAAGAATACCGACTCAAATAGGAATTGAGGGCGTACAGTTCCCGCATCCATGGCATACCGCCATTTTCCGAAGCGGTCCACCATCCACCGAAATTGCCGGTGAAACCCGTCACATTCTCAATCACCCCAGCGGCCAAAGCCCGGAAGCCGTTGGTATCGGTCCCATTCCCATTGACGGTCCACCCCGCCTTTGACTTGAGCGCCGTGCCATCGACGGCACTGGTCGTGTTCACATTGCCACTGAGGTCCACCACGTTTTGCATGTTGGTCCATTCCACGTCGCTGGGGACATGCCATCCCACAGGGCAGATTCCCTGGGCTGGCAGGGCAGGATTCAACACGGTGGTGTTGTAAGTGGCCGCCACTCCCATGACCTCGGCCCAAGTGTACAGGCGCCCGTACTTGGCGCAGGAATCGGGGCTGCTGCCATAACAAACTCCGGTCGTCCCGCTGGGCCCCGCGTAGTTCAGGTTTTCGGCCATCCAAGTGAGGGTGCCAATCTTGACCGTCTTGTAGACTTGGCCAGCCGCATCCGCAACGCTGCTGTAGCTGATGCCCGACGTCCATGGAATTCCAAAGGTCGTCTTCACGATCTTCACTGTGTAATCGCGCGAATTTCCATTGAGATTGGATACGTGGATGATCACGGGTGTAGACGTTGCCGTGAGGGAGATGACTCCGCTGGCTTTGCCATTGTAGGTGACCGTGTCGGTGGGATCGTTCGCGACGGCGGAAAGCGTAACGCTCGCAACCGAAGCATCGACCGAGTCGGTATACGTTGTCACACCCGAAGCCAAAGCCTGGGTGAAAGTGCCCGGGGTCGTGGTCAAGGATTTCAAGGTGGTGTCATGGGCCACATTGGCCACACAGCGCACGGAAAAACCGATGGTTTTGAGGTTATTGAACTTCAACAGATAGGGACTGCTGTTGGCCAGGAAGTAGCCCCTGGCGATGCTCGGGTTCGAATCATTGGCGCTCCACCAACCGCCTTCGCTCGTGGCGCCGCTGGAATTGCCACTGGAATTGCGAAGGCCAGCAGGCAAGCCACGGAAACCGAATTGATCCGTTCCAGGGAATTGTCCACCGTTCAGGAGCCAACCCTGGGTTGATTTGAGTCGGGTGCCAGACAGGTTTAGGGAAGCATCAGCGAATGCTTTTAGGGTGTCCCATTCCGCCATGCTCGGAAGGTGCCAATCCGTCGGGCAAACCCCGCTCGTCGCTTCCGCCCACGTGTACAGGCGTCCGTTCTTGGCGCAAGAGGCGGCGCTGCCGTTGTAGCAAGCGCCTGTTGTTCCCGTTCCGGCATAGTTCAGGTTTTCCGCCAACCAGGTCTGGCTTCCCATCACCACTGTGCGATAGGTTTTTCCATCGCGCGAATCCGTGATTGAGTCGTAGTGGATGGAGCTGGAGGTGTTCCAGGGAATCGGCTTCTTCACGATTCTCACCACATAGCTGTTCTGGTGGCCATTGGTGTTGGCCACCCTGATTGTGACACGGGCCGTATCGCCGCTAAGAACGATTGTTTTGGCCGTATCATTGTTGTAGCTCACCGTGTCGGTAAGGTCCTTCGCCACCGCGACCAATAGAACGCTGGCCACCGAAGCATCCACCGAGTCGACATAGGTCTTTGTGGCCGGATCGAAGATTGGCGTAAAGGTTCCGGGAGTCGTGGTGAGACTGGCCAGGGCGGTGTCGCGGGACACCAAAACCACCGGCTTCTTCACGATCTTCACCGTGTCATAACCTGACTTCCCGTTCAGGTTCCCCACGCGAATGAATACCGTGCTCGGGAAGGTCGTGATCGTCATCGTGTCTTGCTTCGACCCATTGAAAAAGATCGTGTCGGTGGGATCGTTCGCCACAGCGGCTAACTTCACGCTCGATACCG
>CAIKAA010000314.1 GCA_903825275.1 uncultured Fibrobacterota bacterium
ACCTTCGTCTTTTCCTTCGCCGACGGCGAAGCGGAGGTGGAAGAAGCCTACATGAAGCTCGACCAGGCCTTGCCGCTGGGATTGGCCCTCAAGGCGGGACGATTCCGCGCTCCTTTCGGCAAACTGAATCCGGCCCATCCCCACACCTATCCGTTTCTGGATGCTCCACACATCCTCGAAGCCTCGTCCGGACTTTTGCCCGGCGAGGAGAGCTACAACGAACCCGCTGTCGAGATCTCGGAATTGTTTCCGGGAATCGGAACCTGGGCGCCTCTCCTTTCGCTGGACATCCAGAAAGGAGCGGGATTCCGGACCAGCCAGGACACCTCCGACCAGAGTCCGAATTTCGACGGCAAGCGAGAAAAGACCACTCCATCCTGGCTCGTCCATTTGTCGAATTCCTTCCTGGTGGGTGACCATCTCGAAGGCGACCTTGGCTTTTCGGTCGCGCAAGGCACCACCAACGTGCGGCAGGACCATTCGGCTTGGTTGGCGGGAACCGACCTGAAGTTGAAGTTCGACCTGGCCCCCCAATCCCGTGTGACTTGGCAGAGCGAAGCCATCTGGCGCCAGGACGACGAACCCCGGACGAAAAGAATGGGTTTGGTCACGTTCGCCGATTGGACCGTGGAACGATGGAATTTCGGGAGCCTGTACGAGCAGCTTACCGACATGGAGACGGAATCCGTCCTCGACCACAGCATCAAGGCCTTCGGCGGTTTTTCGCTCCTGGAAGAGACCACCGTGGTGAGATTGGCCGTCGAGCGCCGTTGGCTCGGCGAGGCGGATCCAGTGCACACCATCTCGGCCCAACTCCTTTTCACCATGGGGCCCCACAAGCCCCACCAATTCTGAGGAACACGACCATGAAAATCAGATATTTCCTGTCGCTTCTCGCCGCCTGCACCGCATCTCCTTCCTTTGCGGCCATCGGCGTCGCCGCGTCGATTCCCGATCTCGCCTCCCTCGCCGCCGCGATCGGGGGCGCGCACGTCGAGACATTTTCTGTCGCCCGCGCCGAGGCCAACCCCCACTCCGTGGAGGTCCTGCCCAGCTACATGATCAAGGTCGCCAAGGCCAAGGTCTTCCTGAAGGTCGGTCTCGGCCTCGATGGTTGGGCCGACGCGATCGTGCGCGGCAGCCGCAACCGTTCCATCGATGTGGTCGACTGCTCCAACGGCATCGAGGTCCTGGATAAGCCCACGGGCAAGGTCGACGCATCCATGGGCGATGTCCACCCCGAGGGCAATCCCCACTATTGGCTGGATCCCGAAAACGGAGCGATCCTCGCCCGCACCATCGAAAGCGCGCTCGTGAAGGCCGATCCGTCGGGGCGTGCCGACTACGAAGCGGGACTTTCCAGATTCCTGAAGGAACTGGAGGCTCGCCGGACGGTGTGGAACGCGAAGATGTCGCCACTCAAAGGCCGATCCATCTTCACCTACCACAGTTCGTGGCCGTACTTCGCCCGGGCCTTCGACCTCAAGATCGCGGGGAAGGTGGAGCCCCTGCCCGGGATCCCCCCCAACGCGCAACACCTCTCGGACCTGATCGAAAAAGCCAAGACGGAAAAGATCAAGATCCTCCTCCAGGAGCCCTACTTCCCCAAGGAGGGCGGCGAATTCCTGCATCGGCAAGCGGGAATCTTCGTGTTGAAGATCGCACCCAGCTGTTCCGGGTCGGGCCCTTCCGACTACTTGACACATTTCGACATGCTGGTCGACGCCGTGTCGGGAGTGAAATAACCCGACATGCTGATCTTCCAGATTCCGTTCCTGCAGATCGCCCTTGTCCTGTGCCTGGTGCTCGCCGGCATCCACACCTATCTGGGCTACCACGTCGTGCGCCGCGGCGTGATCTTCGTCGATCTCGCGTTGGCGCAAATGGCTTCGCTGGGCGCCAGCGTGGCGGTGCTCATGGGCTGGCACGAAGGTCCTGCCTGGAGATCGTGGGCTTGCTCCTTCGGATTCGCCTTGGGCGGCGCCTTGCTGTTCTCGCTGTTCCGCCAACGCAAGGAGCGGTTCCCGGTTGAGGCCTTGATCGGCATCACCTATGCTGGCGCGGTGGCTCTCTCCATGATCCTCCTCGAGAAGTCGGCGACCGGAACCGAAGAGATCAAGGAAATGTTGGTGGGTAGCCTTTTCACCGTGTCGTGGCCCGAGGTTCTCCGCACCGGGGCGATGTACGCGGGAGTCGGCTTGCTGCATTGGCTGGCGCGCAAAAAGATCCTGCTGATCTCCGAGAATCCAAAAGAGGCTCGACGCCAAAATCTGTCGGTCGGGTGGTGGGACTTCGTGTTTTACGCCACCTTCGCGCTGGTGGTCACCTCCAGCGTGAAATTGGCCGGAGTCCTGGTGGTCTTCGCCTTGTTGATCATCCCTTCCACAGCCGCGTTGGCGTGGCGAAATCGCACTGGCGAGCGCATCGTCTTCGGTTGGGTGTTCGGGGGCATCGCCTGCGTACTGGGGCTGGAATCGTCGGCGCATTTCGACTGGCCCGCAGGTCCGGCGATCATCCTGGCGATGCTGGTTCTGCTCATGCTGGTGGCGGTGGCTTTGCGGATCAAGCCGACATCACCCAGCCAGACTGTCAAATAACCACGGCACCGATTCGGCCTTCCCGCCCGGAGAGGTGCCTTATCCATCCTGACACACCACGTTCGAAGCCATCGATGTCGACTGGCTTTGGTGGCGACAGCACCACCCCCTGTCGTGATGCGCCGTCCCTTCCCCAACAGCCAAAGGGCTTGTCAGCTTGGTCATTGTCCGGTCAGTGCTTGCAATGGCAGACGTGATCGGCTCCGTGGCGATGCTCGTGTTCGTGGTCGTCGCCATGGCCCTGGCAGTCCGATTCCCCAGGAGCCAATTCGCGCGCCGGTGCGACACCCGCTAGGTACGATTCCAGCACCTTGCGCGCATCGGTTTCCTCAAAGCCGGCAAACACTTTCACGCCCGCCTTGCCCAATCCCTGCGCTGCCCCAAATCCCAATCCACCCACCAGGAGGATGTCCACCCCTTGGGCGGCAACCCAAGCTGCAGCATTGCAGGTACCCTCGGCGGGAAACAATCTGAGGCCGAGATCCAAGGTATTGCCTGTGGCAAGGTCCACATCGTGGAGCGACAACTCCTCGGCGCGGCCGTAATGGGTGCTGAATTTGCCTTCGGAAAGGGGAAGAGCGACGCGCATGATGGACTCCTGAATGGTGGTGCAAAACTATAGATGCAATATACATCCTATTTATCGAAGACAAATCGCTTCGGATCATCAACCTTGGCAGGTTTGGCTACTTCGCCTTGCGGAACCCGGACGGCTTGGTGCGAGCATCCTTCACGAAATCGGCCAATCCCGCCGCGAGAACGTGCAGGAGATCGGCCCATTCGGCGAGATGTTCCACTCCCTTGGGCGTAAGCCGGTAGGATTTGCGGCCCGCGCCACGGACGGATTCCGTCCACTCGACCTCGGTCATCCCATTGGTCTCGAGGACCGCCAACGCCCGGTAGACGGCGGCCTTGTCGATGGTCGTCCCGGTCAGGGTATGCCCGTTCAGATTCGCCAGGATGTCGTAGCCGCTGGCACCGGGCTGGTTTCGCAATCCCAGCAGGATGAGCGGTTCCACGAAACGGAACAGGTTCCCCATCCCGCACGCGCAGCCTTTGCACCCATGCCGAGGACAAACCTTGCCTCGTGGCTCGGCAAGACCTTTGGTCGATGGTACAGCTGACGCTTTGGTGTTTGGCATAATCCACCAAAGATGCCATTTTTTGGGAAGGCAGATGAAAGGATCCGACGCGCTCGGAACGTGCGACGAATGCGCAAAGCCACCAGGGTCGGCGTGGACATCACGCCGACCTCCATGATCTTGGCTTTTGTGCTTAAACCCCGCAGCCTTTCGAACCCGCCAATCAGCGATTGATTTCAATTAGGCTACGAGGAAACTACAACTCAAAGCCTCTCAATTCATTTTTGGCATGACCTTGCCACCGGTCGACATCTTGGAAAATTGCACCTTTTTATGGGCTTTGGTGGTATCCGCTTTTTTCGCAGTATCGATCTGCTTCGCTGTGTCAACCTTCTTCGCTGTGTCCACTTTTTTGGCGGTATCCACCGGAGTTGTGGCAATCACTGTCGTGTCTTTTCCAGCACCTTCACTATTGGGCTTTTTGTTGCAAGCAACAAAGGCTAAAGTCACGAGCGCGGCCAGAGCAATCTTACGCATGATTGATTCCTTTTATCCAGTAAATACGGA
>CAIKAA010000315.1 GCA_903825275.1 uncultured Fibrobacterota bacterium
CACATTGTCTTGTCTGGCGGCAAAAAAAATGGATGGATTGAAATTCAGGAACTGATTGAGAATTTAAACCTCTGGCCAAATATCACCATGCTTGGCTATGTGGATGATGACGTAATTGTGGAGTTATATCGCACAGCGGTGGCAATGGTAATGCCATCCTATTTTGGTCCCACGAACATTCCTCCTCTCGAAGCATTTGCGTATCGTTGCCCCGCCATTGTTGCCAATGTTTATGCCATGGCAGAACAAGCCCAAGATGCAGCTTTGCTCGTTGATCCAAAGTCGCCAGAAGATATCGCCTCCGCGATTTTGAAACTTTGGACGAATGAAGACTTGCGTCAAGACCTGATCCAAAAAGGAATCGCTCGTTCTGAAGCACTTTCTCAGACGGCCTTTGCTCGGAAACTTGAGGAAGTCATCCAGTTGACTTTAGTAAGTGCGCAGAATAGAAAAGAGAAAACCACAACCAATCCCATTTTGTTAGCATCAAAATGATTCTGGTGAAGCAAAACCGAAATCTTTTCCAGTGCCATTAGACTATCCTGTCGACAATGGATCTGATCAGTAGGAATATGGACAAATGCTTCAAGAGACACGGCCTTTGGTATCCATCATCACCGTCACGTTCAATGCTGCCTCGACCCTTGAGGCTTGCATTAAAAGTGTTTTGCTCCACAAGAACGGAGAGGTGGAGTTCGTGGTCATCGATGGAGGGTCGAAAGATGGCACCCTTGAGATCCTTGAACGATATGGCAACGCCGTCGACGTGCTGGTTTCAGAGCCGGACCAAGGCATCTACGATGCGATGAACAAAGGACTTGATCGTGCCAATGGCGATTATGTCCTGTTCCTCGGCGCCGATGATCTACTTCGTCACCTTCCCCTGAACGAGATGGACAATCGGGCAGATCTTATTTTGGGCAATGTGGATTGCGGTGGCTGGAACTTCAGGCACGTCAAGCCAGAGGCCCATTTACGAGCCAAGATGCGGTACCGAAATTGCGTACATCCACAAGGAACATTTTATCGTAAATCGGACATCCGATATTCTCTCGAGTATCGCTGCTGTGCAGACTACCTATTCAATTTGGAGTATCTTGAGCGCTTCTCGAAAATAACCTATTGCGAAGAGGCAATTTCCAAGTTTTGTACGACAGGAACTAGCTCGGGATGGGCGGCCAAACGCGAAGCAATCCGGATTGCATCTCGCTTCGGCGGGGTTCGGTCTGGAATTTTGTCGTTTGCCTATCATCTATCGTCTCATTTTCTCAATGCCATTCGAAAACACGGAAAATCATGAAGGACGTCGTCTGTCGGATTCATGCAGGATCTGGAATCATTTCTCCACACTTATGCTATTTTGCACCGCTAGTTGCATCCCTTGCTTTATATTATCTGGGATTTTCGACACTCTTCACTTCCGGATATGGAGTGGAAGCTGCCCTGAGCCTTCTCCTGATTCTTGGCCTGCCACTGCTCTTTCTTTTTCTGCGTCCGCAAGCAGTTCCTGAGTTTTGTATCATCGATTTTCGTCCAGGACGGATGATTTTGCTTCTCACCGCGATTTCGACACTTGCTTATTTTGGCCAGATCGTCATCCTGGGCCCACCGCCACTGTTTAAATCTCAGAACAAACTGGATTATTTTGTGTTCGGGCTGTCATTATTCTTTTATCTCGCCCAATTCACGGCGCCAATAGCTTATGCCTGGTGGAAAATCTCCGGGAGAAGGATCTATCTTTTCTTGTTCGGATGGAATCTTTTTATGTTGGTTTCCTTGATGAATAAGAATCCCGTCATGCAGGTCTTGAGCGTATCGTTTCTTATGCATATCCTATTTGCTAAACAGAAGGTCAAATTTCTCTGGTGGAAAATTGGATTCTTTTGCATGGGTTCAATCGGGGTTATGTATTCAATGTTTTATTTCAATCCCGTCTTTGCTGACTACGAAGGATATTTCCAGCTGCTTCAAAAGCAGCAAGGGGTTCATGGGATTTCCGACCCAATTATTTCATTGATTTATATGTATATAGCATCCGGGTGGGAGAACTTCTTCCATTATCTCGTTGAGCCAGCCGGAAACACCTATGGAACAATGTTCTTTCAACCAATCGTAAAATTGTTGAAATTCGATGCTATTTTTCCTGAAATCGGATATGCCGATCTTGTGGTCAAAACCCTAAAGAACGAAAACCTAACCGTCGCGACCGGGTTCTTCCGGATGTATTCTGACTTTGGCTTCTTTTCTATCGGCCTATATGTCCTTATCTATTTTGGAATGGTCTATCGTATATACCTGTCCGTACTATCCAAGTGCACTCTTTCACGAGTCTTCTTTTTAGTCTATTTAAACGTGTTCCTCGTTTTTATGTTCTTCGACAACTACTTCTTCTTGACGATTTCGGCGTTCAGTCTCCTTACGATGTTTATAGCCATGAAGATTTCCCACTTCCGTCCACTTTGGAGGCGCGTTTGAGCAGATTATCTATTCTCGTCGTCACTTGGAACTGCGCACCGTTCATCCAACGATTCGTGGCCGAACTGAACGACTCCTTGAAAGGGACTGGGGAGTACGAGGTCCTGATCTGCGACAACGCATCGTCCGATGGGACTGCGGATCTACTTTCCAGATTCCTGCCCGAAGGTTTTCGCCTAATTCGTTCCGATGAGAATCTCGGTTTTGCCAAGGGCAACAACCTATTAATCCGGCAAGCCAAATATGAACGAATCGTTCTCCTAAATCCCGATGTTTTCGATTATCCAAAAGATTTTTGGAGAAAGATGGACGCGGCGATCGCTAGAGAAGGAGCTGACGTTGGTTTTGTGAAGCTGCATAATCCAGACGGCTCGTTTCAGGATTGCATCGGTGATTTTCCCTCCCCCGCTCGCGCCCTAGCTTCCTTATTGGGGAAAAAGAAGAATTTTTCCGCGCTGGATACTCCAACCACAGTGGACGTAGGGATCATGGCCTTTATGGTGACCCACCGAGCGCTTTTTGAAAGCATCGGTTTGATCGACGAGGATTTCCACATGTACTGCGAAGATGTGGAATGGTGCTGCCGAGCTCATCTGGCAAACAAGAAGGTGTTGTATTTTCCAGAGTTCTCCTTGACCCATTTGGGGGGAGCAAGTGCGGAGTCTCGCTGGAAAGGGCTTCGGAAAGAATTGGTCAAATATCGTAGCGAAAGCCTCTTCCTCCGAAAACATCATCAGGGTTTTGGCCTCCTGATCATGATCGTACTCAACCTTCTCAAGCGCGTTTTGGTGCGGATTCGGATCGAACTCTCATGAACCACGGCCCGAAACAAGCTATGGGTCTCATCCAAATTCCTCTCATCAACCTGTCGTCCCACGGGGGGGTTCGCATCCTCGTCGAGTTGGCCAACACTCTCTCTCGAGAGGGCTTTCGGGTGGAGATCCTGATTCCTCCAGGAAA
>CAIKAA010000316.1 GCA_903825275.1 uncultured Fibrobacterota bacterium
GAATTTTCAAAAAACGCTGAAAACCCGTCTGGGGTTCCGTTAAGACCCCGAAAATCTGATCCGCAATCTCCCTGTGAACTCGGTGTCCAATAATTCCCATCCCATCTCCAGACATGGAGCGTTATCTTGCTAGGGTCGGAAATGCTGACGTCGCGGAGGGCGAAATAATCCAGGCCTGAATAAGCCTCGTAGGGGTGCCAATTTTCCAAATCCCATGCAGCCGAACCTAGAAAGCCACTAATGTAAAGACCAGATAAATTGTAACCAATGTTCCCAATCTTCATCCGTAAGGATTCATTGTTGAATTGCTCGATACCTGTGGTTTTACGAAACACTTCCATAATTCCCAATTGGCCATGGGCAAGCACAAAAAACTCAGGGGTGGCCGTCACCAATAGCCTTGTGTAGTCTCCTGCTGTTTTGGAAACGTCCGAAAAAATAGGAACATACTCCATGCACTGCCCAACATCGGGGCGGTAGCCTTCGATATTCAACGCCTTGCCATTCACCCCCAACCCATAGGACTGGTAGTTGTTGACCTCACATTTCAAATAGTTCCGATTGATTGAAATCCATTTCCCCGATTGGTCACGAACAATGGGGATGACATCCCAGCCTTTGGTCGACAACTTCTGCTTGACCAAGAAATAATCTCCCCCACTCGGAATGACTTCTTCAATACTGGCTCCCGCAGACGAAATTCTTGAGTCGCCATCAAAAGGGTTATTGGCTACAAAGGCATTGCCATTCCATTGGTACACTGTGACAAACTTAGAGTTAACTGTGAGAATAAAGTATCCATCTTGAGGAATGACATTCACACCATCCAGCCATTGATCAAATACCAAGTGCATCCCACCCATGCCCCGCTTAAAGGCCTTGACGTAGGTCCCGTCCTTGAGAAATGAAGCCTCCGGCTGCAAATCAGAACAAAGTACTGATTGATCTTGAGCACTTCGCACTTTAGCACAGCTAACATCACTCGAGGTGCGATTGCTTTTTGCAATCATATAACAGAATTCGCCCTGACATACAGATTGGTCTTCAGAAATCGTACCTGTGTTCATTGTTTTAAATGTATGGTAAACCGCATAGCCACCACCTCCAACATCTTTATCAAAAGATTGCGAATAAACAGTCCCTTGTATGGCTAGATCCGAAACGGTTCCTGATTCCGGATCCAGACCTCCTGCCCCCATGGGCGTGGTGGCCAAGGATTTAAAGTCATAACTCGTCGCCACTCCATTGGGGGAGGTGATTTTCTGCAGCCACCCCCATGTGTTGTCCGGGTTTGATTTGTAATCCAAGTACCACTTGTCTTTGTCGACTTCAGGGACTGCAGGACCATTGGCCGCGATCACCTCGCGAAGGAAGCGTTTGGGAATGGTCACACCATCGATGATTGGGTTTCTCTGATCATACTTGAGCGAAAACTCTTTCGTTTCCAATCCTTCCGAGGAAAACTTTCCAGAGAGGAGGATTTTAGTTTGCATTTCATAACCTTGGTGATATTCCCCCTGAAGTTCATAGTTTGTAAGGAATTCATTGGGATTTTTTGATCCCCAGGTAAGATCCACCTTATCAATGATTTTGGGACCATTGGGAAAGCTAGCCAACTCTGAATTTGCATCCACCAAGAAATCGGGATAAGCGGACCAAATGGCCGCGGGCCAAGATTCCATCACGCTATTGCCATAGATGGAATCTGTTTTTTGCCAGCTGGCATGGGAAGTGAACTGCTTCCAATCAAGCCGAATGATCCCCCGATTTTCGGGAGCGCGGATTTCGGTGACATCCCAGCGATAGGTGAAATCTGGAGCAGCTTGAATTCCTGGAATTTTATTGGCCGCCGTGGCCCATAAAGCGCTATTCAACCCAATTCGGTTCCCACTCCGGTAGGTTTTGCGTTGGGCATCGGGACGGCCACCCAAAACGATCTTCGTGCCATCAGCTAGCCGAACCACCCAGGCGGCCACGGTAGTGGAGGTCGAGGCCTGCGAGTAGGTGATTCGAATGGTCGGGTTGTTTTGAAGAACAAAACCTCCTTGAGCGTCGGTGGCAGGGATCAGCTTCCCGCCTCCCCACATCCCCAGGTTGGCATAAAATTCATCATCACTGGGATCAAATGTCCCCTTGTGATCGGTCACGATAAAGGGAAATTCCAGACTCCAACCATAACCCGCATTGTAGGGCACGGTGAATTGCTGATCCAAGTTCATTCCATAAGGCAGCGGTGCCGTGTAACTCAAGGCCAGAGGGTAGGAAAGCCCGCCCGTTGCGCCCACCGCCCCCAAAGGAATCGATTGGGAATGGCGGCCTGTCAGGGTATTCACACCCGCAACCGATTGGCCTCCATTGCCACCAACTTGAAAGAGCTCGAATTGGCTGCGGTTGCCCAAGGTCGGGGAACTGAACATGTGGTCAAGACTTTGCGCCGGAAAAGTGTACCAAGGTTTGCCCCCCCAGTAATTGCTGATGTCGAACCGTTCGCGGTTGTAGGGCTTTGGCGCCTGAGGTGAGGGCAAAATAGAGCCGGTGGTGACAGATGGGCAATTTGCAGCGCCTGTAGACACCGCGGCAACCATTGACCCAACCAGGCTACTCGTGGGAACCGCCGGCGTAAACGCCGTTCCACAATCCGTTACCGCCGCAGTGGTGTTTTTGGGATCATAAAACGGTCCCCACCCCCAAACCAGCGTCGAAGACAACACCACAAGCCCCAGCAAAGAACGCGTCCATTTAACGGTCATCGGAATGTCTCCAAACACAGCGTGCAGGTTTTGGCGAAAAGTCTTGGGCGAACAAGGATCGATCGAAGGCGGGACACCGCACGATGACGAAGAAGGCACCGCGAGGAAGCTTCTGGTCTTGGTGCGAGTCGGTTCAGGTGTGATCATCATGGACCGGGTGATCCTTGTTCGGGAGGTAAGAAATTGGATTTATAGCGGAAACCGCGAGGCACGAAACATCGCTAGGCAAAGGCTCTATGAACCCGGTTAGCCGTGCGAGGAACGCATCATCTTGGTAATTGACTTCCTGAAAAATAAGTGGTAAAATGGCAAGTTCAAGTCCCGCGACAAATTTCGATCAAAATATTGGATCTCCACGGGGTGACATCCGATCCGTTGGTTTTTTGGCGATCCCTGTTGGGTCTACCAGTAAGCGGAGACGTGAGGCGAACACATCCAAGATCCAACTCGGGCACCAAAAAGGTTACCCGACAGGCAAAGAATCGGTCGGCAACCAATACACCGTTGGGGGTCCAGGGGGTGAGTTTATTCGCAGGGGCGCCACCGGTCCATCGGCCGCCCTTCGGCAAGGCGGCGTGGGTTACGCGAGGCGTGTGCGATCCTGAATATGACTCCTTTTGCTGACCTCGCCTATTTTTGGCATCGGCCCTTGCGAGTTTTTTGGGTCCTAACGGCCCCCATGTTTTTCGGAGCCTATCGGCTCCGGAGATTTTCTGGGGATTCCCATCCCCAGACCCGGGCCCAAGGGTGCTTACACGAGCACCCTTGGGAAACCCGCGTGCCAGGGCTTCGCCCTTGGATCCCAAGGAGCGGCGGACGTAGGAAGGCTGTGAATAATCCAACCGTCGGCGCACCCGCCTACTTGCCATGGGCAAGACGGCGGGGATGTGGACGGATCTTGAAGGTCAGATTGAAGGAAAAAACCGAAGGAATGTGGACACCTCGTTTAATGGATGAGGAGCGCAATGCAGCGCATGCCGGTGAGGGAAATGTCGGTTTCCAAACCAATACACCGTTGGGGGTCCAGGGGGGTGAGTTTATTCGCAGGGGCGCCACCGGTCCATCGGCCGAGATAGGCCGATGGAGGTAATGCGGCAGGAGCCCCGGAGAGACGAGCCCCCCTGGTGCGTGGGAGTCCAGAGGGGCGCCGCACAGCGGCCCTCTGGCCCCAGGGGGTCACGGGGCTGCGGGCAGCCGCCCCGTGAATGCTTGCCGCCCAAAGGGCGGCAAAATCAAGTTTTAAATCAATCGCACCCTGATTTGGCAGCGACTAGTAATCGGAAATTTGGCCACATCTTGGATTCGCCCCCCCCCGGCGGTATCGAAGAATCACGCCGCTTTGGCCAGCTTTCGCGGCGAGCGCTGGAAGAATACCGAGAGTTCGTCAAAGGTTGTGGCCAGTCCAGGCACCTTATCCTTGTGCTGCTTCACGGCGGCATAGACCTCAAGGGCTTCGACCAGGGCGTCGCTATGAGCCGCCATCAGCGTGTCTTGCAAGCCCTTGGCCAGCTCGTTGATTTGGTTCTGGATCGGCGTCAAGGCCTCGATCAAAGAGCAATCCTTCTCAAATTCTTCCGTCGAAAAAACCTTGGGAAGGATGTCGGGGTGGGTTTGGGCGGCTGCATTGGCTTTGTTGATGAAGGGGCTGTACCCGTTTCCGGCCTTGAACAATGCCTTGATTTGCGAGGTTTCCAAAGTGATCAGAAAGCTCAGTTGAGATCGAATTTCTGTAATTTTGGTCAGAATATCGTTTTTCGCGGCCTCGCTCAAAGTGGCCGAAATCACATTTTGGGTAGACATAGCGAATGCTCCTTGATTGCGCGAATTGTTGGGAATTAGAAACCTCCTGCAACTCCAAATATTGGAGCCCCAGGATGATTTTAATTTATGATCGAATCCGGCCATCGTGGGAAAGATTTTCTGGGATTTTGGGAGAACCCACTCTGGCACCGCGAGTGGACTAGAGGACGGCGCTTGAGATCCTGCTGATCCCTTTGTGTTCCGGGTCGCACACTGAAATGGATTCACTTTTCGTCCTTGTTTTGATTTCACAGGGATTTGGTCTCTAGGTTGACAGCTCACCCCGTCCGGGGTTTCAGATGCCCCCTGCTTCGTCTCCCCGCCAGGACTGAATGAAGTGTCTCCGAGACAGAATGGATTGTCCCCGAGACAGAATGGGGTGTCTCGGAGTCATCATGGAATGTCCCCGAGAAAGAGTGGAGAGTCTCGGAGACAAAACAGAATGTCCCCGAGACAGAGTTGAGCGTCTCCGAGACAAAACGGTATGTCCCCGAGACAGAGTGGAGAGTCTCCGAGACAAAACGGTATGCCCCCGAGACAGAGTGGAGTGTCTCCATAACAGAATGGATGGTCTCAGAGACAGAGTGGAGTGTCTCCATGACAGAATGGATGGTCTCAGAGACAGAGTGGAGTGTCTCCATGACAGAATGGATGGTCCCCGAGACAGAATGGAGCGTGTCCACTTTCCGACTTCCTCTGCGGCGCAGACCAAAATCCGGCGAAAGAGGACCAGCCGTCCCCCTTCTCCTACCCCCCCACCACGGTCACCAGGCCCGAGGCCGGTTGGAGCGTTTTCCAACTCGTGCGCTTGGACCACGACAATTTCCGTCCTGCCGGGGTCCGGTTGAAGAGGACAATGTAGGTCGGTGTCTGGGGGCCACCCACCGAGGCGCGGTAACCCGCTACCTGCTCCAACGCTTCGGCCAAAGTGCTCTCTCGGCCTTTCTTGGCGCGAACCAGTTTGATCTCGATCACAAATCCTTGGTCCGCGTATTCCACAAACAGGTCCATGCGCCCCCGCCCGGCGGCATACTCGCGGGTGATGCGTCCACCGCCATTGAGGATTCGCTGCAAAAAACCCATCAGGAGCAAGTGAGGGAAGGCCTCGACATAACTTGCTTGGGTTTCCCAGGCGTCCGAGTGTTCTCGCCAAAAGCGTTGGAACTCCTTCAAAAGGGCATCCATATCCAACGTGCCGTCGGCGTTTTGCCAACGGAATTTCGAAGGGGGGATGCTTTGTTGAAAGGGCAGGTTCAGGGATCGAGGAAGGATTTCTCGATAAAGTGGGTTGGCGATTTGAAACCCCAAATTGTCGTCGTAAGTGATCAACCCCAAATCCAAGCAAAGATCGGTTCCGGGCTGTCCAATCCCCAAAATGACTTCGGGATCGCCGGTGAACAGCGCCTCGATCACCTGGCGGACCTGGGGCTGTTTCAAGCGTTCGGCCAACGCGTCCAAATGGGTGGTGCGGGCCTGGATCAAGCGCTCTTTGGCATCTAAGATCATCGGGCCGGTGATGGGACACGATGGATCGCGTTTGGTGATTTCTTCCACGCACACATCAGCCAGCTTGTTCACCAAATAGGGCTGCCCTTGGGTCCAATACCAGATGGATTCGATCGATTCGGGCTCGAAGACTTGGCCAGTCTCGGTGGTGTGCTGCGAAAGCAGGTTCACCACCTCTTCTCGACTGAAATTGACAAGGGTCGCCGAATCCTGCTTGACGTTGAACGGCGATCCGGGATTGACGGCCACGCCGTCCTTGCTTTGCGCCAAATAATCGCGCAAGTCCTTCATGCCGACGAGGGCAATGCTAATCGGGAATTTGCCAACCCCCCTAGCAGCAAATCCACCGCGCAACTGGCGCAAGAAGGAGATCATGGCTGGACCTTCGAGAGTGTCGACTTCGTCGAAAAGCACCACCAAGGGCTTGGGGGCGCAACGTGCCGCCCATTGGGTCAAAAGGTCGGACAGCGAGCTGGATGGATTGTTGGGAAGGATGATTTGGGGGACATATTGCTTTGGAAGCATTTTGGATGCGGTGTCTACGACAGCATCGCACAGGGCGGGCAAAGCGATCTCGATCTCAGGAATTCCCTGGCAGCGTTCGACCGTGACATAACAGGCAACGGCCTCTCCCGAATCGTTCAGCTCGCGCATCCAGGTTTGGAGGAAGGTGGTCTTCCCCGTTTGGCGAGGAGCATGGAGAACCCAATAAAGCTTCTGTTCAATGTACCGATCTAGGCTCGAATTCCGTAACCGCACCTGGGCTGGCAGGAAGTAATGGTCTTCAGGATTGCAAGGACCGGTTGTGTTGAAGAATCGAGCCATAGGCTTTCAATCTAACCCCGAAAACCGCCAGGACCAAAATTCCATTGGGCGCAAACCCTCACAAAATCGGACCACCCTTCCGGGAAAATCGCCCCGCTTCGCCAAACCTATTGTGGCTCCAGAGTTGGGAACTCTTTGGGAAGTAGTCGTGCTGCGCTGACGAATGTTAGGTCCTACGACACAATCTGTTCCCACTCCACCCGCACGATGTTGCGTTCCTCGGCATGGAACTCCACCCCCACCAGGTACACGGGCTTCCCCTGCCCCAGGTACTTCTGGTGGTACCCCTTGGCGCGAATTTGTTCCAAGGCAGGGCTCGTGTCCTTCACCAAATCGACCACCTTGAATTCGAACACGAAGGTCGCGTGGGGCATGCGCACCGACATGTCCAACCGCCCATGGCTGGTCGATTCTTCGGGGTGGGTGTCCAGGCCCAAAGCGGTGAAGTAGCAGTAGAAGATGCTGGCGTAATACCCCTCGTAGTGGGCCATCCGGTTTTTGGTGTACCACTCGAACGGGATGCTCTCGAAGAAGCCCTGGAACACTTCGCGCAAGACATTTAGGTTTCCGTCTCGCAAGGCGATCCAAAGTCGTTTTTGGTTGGGTTGTTTGATTTCCGCATTGTCGACGAAGTAGGTCAGAAGATGATTGGCCAGGCTTTGCTTGACTTCGTAATTGGGAAGGCGCAACCGATATTCCATGGCGCCCCCGACGGGCTCGATCGAATCGATCGTCAAATATCCCGATTGGAATAAAAGAGTGGCGAGGGATAGCTTTTCAATCTCAAAGGCCCCGAGAATTTCCTCCGAGGAAGTGATGCTTTCCAGATCTGGAACGGGGAACTGTCTTTGAGCCAGTAGCTCGATCAAAAAAGTTGGCGTAGCTGTTTCAAACCACCAATTGCGGAATTGGCGATTTTTTAGGTACAAAAGAACATCGAAGGGATTGTAGACGCCTTCGGTTTCGGCAAAGAGGTAGCCGTTGTACCAACGCTTCACTTCCCCAAGATCCACCCCTTCCAATGCCGGGGCGAAGACGGCTTCCAATTCCGTTTGGGTGTAGCCGCAAATGGCCCCGTAACCGGGGGCGTGGCTAATGTCCTGGAGGTTGTTCAAGCCGCTGAACAAACTGACCTTCGCGAACTTGCTGACCCCGGTGATGAACACGAGTTTGAGGTGCTCGTCGGCATCCTTGAGCACCGAGTAAAGATTTTTCAATTCTTCGCGCATCGCCACCGCCACCTCGGGCTTGGCGATGTTGTCCAGGATGGGTTTGTCGTATTCGTCGACCAACACCACGACTTTCCGGCCGTCTCGAAGGTGGAGTCGGCAAATCAATTCTGCGAACCTTTCCTTCAGGGATTGATTCTTGAGTTCAATGGATTCGGATTCGCACCAACCCCGCAACCGGTCGGTGAACACCGACCGCAGTTCTTCAGGGCTCCTCAACAGCCCCGCTCCCCAACTCAGCTGGAGAACCGGGTACCTGGTGTTCCAATCCCAGTTGTGGTCCAAGAACAAACCCTTGAAGTATTCCTGGTTTCCCAAATAGGCTTGGCGCAAGGTATCGAGAAACAAGCTCTTGCCAAACCGGCGCGGGCGAGAGAGAAAGTAGAACTTGCCTTCGGTCGCCATTTTGTGGACAAAACGCGTCTTGTCCACATAGAAGTAGCCCTCGCAGGCCACTTCCGAAAATGTCTGGATCCCGATGGGATACTTCTTCATGGTCTGTAAATCTACCTCCGCTGGCGCAGGCCGAATCAGTCTACTCCCACCAACTCCCACTCCACCCGCTCCGATGACTGCCCTCCTTGCCCCCCCCTACCAGTTGGTGAAGACGTGCCACGCCAAGCTGTAGGTTTGGTTCCACAGCGACCAAGAGGGTGCCTCACCCGCTTCCGAGACGTTCTGCCACAAAACCAGTCGCATCGTGTAGACGCCGCTGGCGACCATGTGGCCTTGGTCGTCGTTGCCGTCCCAAAGGATGCGCAGCTGGTAGCGGTTGCGGGCATCCATGGGCAGCTTGCCGGAAGTGAAAGCCTC
>CAIKAA010000317.1 GCA_903825275.1 uncultured Fibrobacterota bacterium
ACCGTGTCGTCGTTCTTCACCTATTACAACCACTCGCACGAAGGCGGAGTCGAACCCTGGCGCGAAATCGACATCGAAGTGTTGGGAAAAGATCCCAAAGGCTTTCAGGCCAACCTCATCACCGGCACCGCGAAAAGTCGCAAAACCTCCGAATCCTTTCATGTCCTAGAAGATCTCTCGAAGTCCTTCCACACGTACGTCTTGGAATGGACGCCAGATTCTGTCGTGTGGGAGTTGGATGGAAAACAAATCCGCAAGACTTCGACAGACTCCCAGGTCGTCGGCCTGCGTTCCAAGTCGCAGACTTGGAGAATGAACCTTTGGGCCTCGGTTTGGCCTGACTGGAGTGGACCGTTCGATCTCAAATCGCTCCCCACTTGCCAGATGATCAACTGGATTCGGTTCCTCAATTACACTCCGGGCCGTGGCCCCAAAGGCTCGAATTGGACCGAAGCCTGGATGGATGATTTCGACACTTTTGACGAAAAACGGTGGGGCAAAGGAACGTGGGGATTTGATGGAAACTTCGCCCAATTCTCTTCGGACAACTTGCAACTGCGCGATGGCATGGCTGTCTTGGCCTTGACCAGAAAAGGGGAAGAAGGAATTGGTTGCGGCTTCCCAAGGGGCATGTTTCCCGAGGATCCCATGGGCAGAAAATTCCCGGGCAAGGGGAGTCTGGGAACCCTTCCCTGACTTGAGGGGAACAGCCTCGTTGTTTGACCCACCGATCCTTCCAAGGAAAGAGACCGCATGTTTCCGTACCGTCGAGTTCTGATTTTGTCAGCTTGGTTTGGAGCCAGCCTCCCTGCGGCGACCGTTCCCACCTGTTCGGGTGCCGAACTGTTCTCCAAGGAATCGGTGCGCTATGGTCGCTGGGAATTTCGCATGTTGGCCGCCGCCAAATTGGGAACGGTTTCGTCCTTTTTCACCTACTACAACGATTCCTATCTGGGTGGGGTCGAGCCATGGCGGGAAATCGACATCGAGGTGCTGGGAAACAAACCCAAGGGGTTTCAGTCGAACCTGATCACCCGCGATCCTTCGACCCCCGATAAAACAGAATCCCCCAAATTCCACACCACCACCGATGTTTCCTCGGCCTTTCACACTTTCTCGTTGAGCTGGACCCCCGATTCCGTGGTCTGGCGCATGGATGGCAAGCTTTTGCGCAGGACGATGGACGATCCTCAGGTGACGGATCTTGGCGACAAGGACCAGTCTTACCGAATAAATCTTTGGGCTTCCGACCAAGTGGGATGGGTGGGAGCCTTCGACCTCACGCAGATCCCCGTCTACCAGGTCGTGAATTGGATGGTTTATTCGTCCTACACTCCGGGCGAAGGCCCTGGTGGATCGAATTTTTCGGAACAATGGGTGGATGATTTTTCAAGCTTCGACACCAAGCGTTGGTCCACCGGCAATTATGGATTTGAAACCAATCTTGCCCTGTTCACGCCAAAAAATGTCGTCGCCGTCGATGGATACTTGGTTCTCGCCTTAACCCGTCCTGGCCAAGAGGGCGTGACCGGAACGTTTTTAAAAGATTCTTTGGGAAATTCCCGAAACCCGACGGGCCTTGCCAAGGCGGTTTCGCAGGGGTCCCAATGGTCCGTGCGATCCAATCGGAAAGGCTTGCGCATCGATCGAGAGGATGCGACAAATCCACTTAAGATCCGCGTCATGAATGCGCTCGGTCTGGTCGTGGCCCAAGGACGGTTTGAGCGCGGACAAAAAATGACGGAAATGGCGGTGAACCAAAAAGAAGGAGTTCTGATCGTTTCCGTCGGGGATCGGGTCGTCACTTTGGTTCGGTAGCCAAAAGGCTGGTGCCATCGTAAGGAAGGCGCCAACCGAACGAGAAAACCAAATTTCTCAGTTCTCGACCTCCAAAATCGGCATCCGGCGGGTGAAGCGTCGGGTCGAATCTCCACTACCATCTCCGGCTGCTCCGAGGAGCTTGCCCGCCTCTTCCGGATCGAGTGGCTTGGACACCAAAAATCCCTGCACGTACTGGCACGAAAAGCTGCGCAGAGTATCCAATTGCGCTTGGGTCTCGACCCCTTCGGCGATGACCTCCATGCCCAAATCGTGCGAGAGGTCGCACACCGCACGCACGACAGCTTCCGTTCGGGCGTCTTGGCCCAGGCGGATCACGAACGACCGGTCGATCTTGAGGGCGTCCAGCGGCAGGCGCGTGAGGTAGGAAAGGCTTGAAAACCCAGTCCCGAAATCGTCCAGCGAAAGCATCACGCCCAAGGACTTGAGGCGAGAAAGAATCGCCCGGGCGTGCTCCGGGTCCTCCATGACAGCCGATTCGGTCACTTCAAGGTGGAGCAAACGGGGAGGCATGCCCGATCTATCCAGGGTTCTTTCGATCCGGTCGACCAAATCCGGTTGTGCGAATTGGCGCACCGAAAGGTTGACGGAAAGGGACATGCCGGAGGCTCGTCCCCCCAAATCTTTGCGCCATTGGCTGGCTTGGCGACAGGTTTCGGACAAGGCCCATTCGCCGATCGGGCTGATCAGCCCATTTTCTTCGGCCAGCGGAATGAAGAGGCCGGGATGGATGAGGCCCTTGGTCGGGTGGTCCCAACGGATCAGCGATTCAAAGCCGTGAAGTTCCCCACTGGAAAGCGAAACGATGGGCTGGTAATGCAAGAGGAATTCATTGTTTTCCACCGCCTTGTGGAGTTCGTTTTCCAGGCGGTAGCCCGTCATCAGATGTTCGCGGTCCGAGGGTTGGAAGGTGGCGACGCGGCCTGGCGTCTGGGTGCGCGAGCGGACCAAGGCGGCCCGAGCGTTTTGCAGCTGTTCTTCGGCAGCGATGTTTTGGCCGGGCAATTGCAAAGAAAATCCTGCCGTTGCGGTGGTGTGGATGGTTTCTCCTTCCACATGCATCGCTTTGGACAATTCCTTCAGCACGTTTTCCAGCAAACTTTTCACGTCCTCTTCCGAAGGAATCGGGTCGATCAGGAAGGCAAACTCGTTGTTGGACAATCGACAAATGGTGTCGCCTGGCCTTAAACAAGCCAACAATCGACTTGCCACCATGGAAAGCAACGCTTCGTGGAAATGGGGGGAGTAGTTTTCCGAAATGGTGGTCCAGCGGTCCAGCGAGAGGGTGGCCACGGCATAGGCTTCCTCGTGGTCGGACTGGTGGCTGCGTCGCTGCAACCGGTCCAAGAAGAGCGCTTGGGAAGGAAGGCCGGTGCAATCGTCGAACATGGCGCGTTCCAACAACAGCTCTTCGGCGCGTTTGCGTTCGATGATGTTGGCGGCCAGGGAACAAAGCACGGCGGTCAATTCCTGCTTGGCGATGTCGATGGGAGCACCGGTGCGAGCGGCATCGTTGAACAAAAGGCCGATGGGGCCACGCAACGACCGGATCGAGGTGAGGCAAAGCCAGCCTCGCTTGATCATGTGGCTCTCGCCGTCCTCGGAAAGCATGAGCGCGGCGTCATCCAGGACCAGCCAGCGTCCGCCCTCGTGGTAGACGCTCTGGGCCTTCTCTTCGGGCTCGCCCTTGGTGTAGGCGTATTGGCGTTCATCGGTGGTGGTGCCGCTCAAATCGGTGCCCCACGTGCCGTGCATGACCCGCCCCGCTTCATCTTCGAGATAAATCGAAACTCGCTCCAGACCGATCGTGTCGCGGGCGATCTCGACGGTCCTCAAAAGCAAGGTGTTGACGTCGGGGGCCCCGACCAATTCCTCGGCCGCCGCCAAGACCGCAACCAGGTCCGAGGTGCGGTCTTCGATCAGGTAGGTCAGTTTGCGAGTCGGGGAGGAGTGCCAATCCAACCTTCGGATGGGGTGTTCCCCAATCAATCGAGAAGCCATCCCTGAAGTTTGGAACCAAATCGCACCATTCACAAGTGGTTTCGAAGGAATGTTCAGGAGTTTTACCCAAATTAGGATTACAAGATCCTTCTTAAATTTTAATTTCAGATCTGTTTGTCGGTTATGGATTGGGGTTCCGTCCTACCCGACCCAAGGAGAACATGATGGTCAGCTACAAGGAACTCGGGTTGGTGAATACCCGCGAAATGTTCAAGAAGGCAATGGAAGGCAAATACGCCGTCCCCGCCTACAACTTCAACAACATGGAGCAGCTCCAGGCCATCGTGAACGCCTGCGGCAAGTCGGGTTCGCCCGTGGTACTCCAGGTTTCGTCGGGTGCTCGCAAGTACGCCGACAGCACACTCCTGCGCTACATGGGCCAGGGTGCGGTCGCCATGGCTCGCGAAGCCGGCTACCAAATCCCCATCGCGCTGCACCTCGACCACGGCGATACCTTCGAACTTTGCAAGTCTTGCATCGATTCCGGTTTCAGCTCGGTCATGATCGACGGGTCTCACCACTCCTACGAGAAGAACATTGAATTGACCAGCCAAGTCGTGGAATACGCCCACAAGTACGACGTCACGGTCGAAGGGGAGCTTGGCGTGCTGGCGGGCATCGAGGACGATGTCCACGCCGCCGAACACATTTACACCCAGCCTAGCGAAGTCGAAGATTTCGTCAAGAAGACCGGCGTCGATTCTTTGGCCATCTCGATTGGCACCTCGCACGGGGCCTTCAAGTTCAAGCCCGAGCAGTGCACCAAAAACGAACGAGGCGTGCTGGTTCCTCCGGCGCTGCGTTTCGACATTCTGGAAGAAATCGAAAAGCGCATCCCCGGATTCGCCATCGTGCTCCATGGAGCCTCGTCAGTGATCCCCGAATACGTGGACCTCATCAACGCCAACGGGGGCAAGCTCGATGCCGCCGTGGGCATTCCCGCTGAACAGTTGCGTCGCGCCGCCGGTTCGGCCGTTTGCAAGATCAATGTGGACTCCGACGGTCGCTTGGTGTTCACCGCCAAGATTCGCGAGACTTTTGCCAAGAACCCTGGCGAATTTGATCCTCGCAAGTATTTGGGTCCGGCTCGCGAAGAATTGGTCAAGATGATCATGGACAAGAACGCCACCGTCCTCGGGTCCGCCGGACGTTATTGATTCGCGATTCCGGCCGCGTAGGGCTTCGAATTCCTGCGGTTTTTTGGGGGGCGATCGCCCCCTTTTTTTATGGCCGAAGAAGTCGCCCTAGCCAGGGCATCAACGATTTCATGTTGACAGAATTTGGCTTAGATCCGTTCCCCCAGCCGTTCCAGGCGCTGGCCTGCTTCCCGAAGGGTTTCGTCCTTCCGCGAGAAGTGGAACCGAACCAGGTGGGTGACAGGGTATTCGAAGAAGGAAGATCCCGGCACCGCAGCGACGCCGATTTCTTGGGCGAGAAATTGACAGAATTCGACATCGCCCATCTGAGTGTGGGAAATATCGGCGAGCAAAAAATAGGCGCCTTGGGGAAGGAGATAGGCAAGTCCGGCTCGGTCCAAGTGAAGGCAGAAGGCGTCCCGTTTGCGCTGGTAATCGGCGGCAAGGCGTTCGTAGTAGGAAGGCTCGCTGCGAAGGCCGACCACGGCGGCCATCTGGAGTGGATGGGCGGCGCCCACGGTCAGGAAATCATGGACTTTGCGGATGGCATTGGTCCATTTTGGGGCGGCCCAGACATAGCCAAGTCGCCACCCGGTGATGGAGTAGGTTTTGGAGAGAGACGAACAGGTGATGACGCGTTCGCTCATTCCAGGAAGTGCGGCCATGTGGGTGTGACGGTTTTTGTCGTAGATAATGTGTTCATAAACCTCGTCGGTCACGGCGACGGCATCGAATTCTTCGAGCACTTGCCCGATTTCCATCAGCTCTTCTCGGGTGAAAACCTTGCCGCAGGGATTGGAGGGATTGCAGATCACGATGGCCTTGCAACCTTTTTCCGCGAACGCCTCGCGCAATTCGGACCGATCAAAATTCCAGGTCGGAGCGTGGAGCCGGATATGGACCGCCTGGGCTCCAGAAAGTATTCCGTCGGCGTTGTAATTCTCGTAGAACGGACTGAAGACGGCGACGCGATCACCTGGGTTGAGAATGGCCATGAGGCTCGCGATCATCGCCTCGGTGCTGCCGCAGGTGACGGTCAGTTCTCGGTCGGGATCCACCGATCTCCCCGAAGTTCGGGTGAGTTTTTCCGCCAACGCCACTCGAAACTCGGGCGCTCCCCAGGTGTTCGCGTACTGGTGCGAGCCACCTTTCTGGAGCACCTGTTCCAAGGCTTGGACGAGATCCCGAGGAGGATCAAAATCGGGAAATCCTTGGGCAAGATTGATGGCTCCAAACAAGTGGGCGATTCTTGTTTGTTCGCGAATGACCGACTCGGTGAAACGTCCGATGCGTTCTGCTGGTTCCATGGTGGAATGAAAATTACTCCTAGGCCCCTCTCGACGGAGGGAACTAGGATATGGGAAAGGGGGGAACTCTACCAGGGCGGGTTAGACGGCCGCAGGCTTTTCGAGAGACCAATCAGAAAGTGATGACGGGACTATCCAGGAAATCTTCCGACTCGCGGGCCTTTACGGCCCAAAGTTCCGCACCGAGTTTCCAGCCTTCTTTGCGGGTATCGATGCACCGCAAACCAGCCGTGACACCGGTCTCGGAGGCCAGCCTTCGGATCTGGGAGGCGGCCAAAGTACTGGCTAGGCACCCGGCGATTCGCACCATTCCTTTCAATTGCAAAAGCCGCAAGGCGTGCAGGAGAAGGTCGCGAAGTTCAGGATTGATCGGACCCGAGGCCGACAGATCGATGATCACCCCAAAGGAAGGGCGGGCGGATTGCAGGGTCTTGCGCAAATCATCCAGGAGTTTGGACAGCTCCTGGCGGTTTGGTTGGCCTTGCATTTCAATTCGGATGCCCCATGTCGCGTCTTCCATCTTGATCATCTAGCCTGCATCCTACCATGGACCGGGAAATTCAACAACCAGAACCTCCATTTTCGGCAAAGATGCCAAAGGAGGAAAGATCCATTTTGGGCCAAACCAAGAATCTTCACGGCCTAGTCCGCCAAGGAAAAAGGACGGCCTTGCGGCTTGGGACAATGATCGAGTCTCAGGGAATGGCGTGCGAGGTTTTTCGGTCGACCTCGTTTCGGACCTGGGGAGTACCTTTCCCGAACTGTGATCCCGAAAAAAATTCATTTCGTGTGGAGCGGGAAGGACTTCCCTTACCCGTTCGCCTTGGCCGTGAAGTCTGCCGTGTTCCGCCATCCCGATTGGCGAGTCTTTCTGCACGTGTGGGAGGAACCGTTGGGGAACCCCCATTGGAATTCCATCTTGCCGCTGGTCGAGGTGATCCGCCGCGATCCGGAATCGGTGCTTTCCGAAACGCCAAAAGTCGGCGAGAAGCTGGTGGCCTTGCATCGCGCCGTTTCGGCAACCTATCCTGCCGGACGA
>CAIKAA010000318.1 GCA_903825275.1 uncultured Fibrobacterota bacterium
GTGGGGTGGGAGGCGAGTCTCCTCGGCTGCGATTGCTCTGGGGGGGCTTGCTATGCCGACAGATTGAAGGGGCGAGCGGTCCAGGTCGCTTCGTCTCATCCCGCCTCGCTCGGTTTTAAGATGGTCGATGGGTGTTGACAGATTTTGCCTCCCGAGCCTAGGCGGCCGGGAGGCTTTTTTGATTGGTGGGGTGGGAGGCGCGCATCCTCGGTTGCGTTTGCTCTGAAGATCTTGCTCTGCCGACAGATCGAAGGGGCGAGCGGTCCTGGTCGATTCGTCTCATCTCGCCTCGCTCGATTTTTATCTGGTCAATTGGCGTTGACAGATTGCCTCCCGAGCTAGTAGCCGGGAAGGCTATTTTGATGAAGATTGATTGTGGCTAGGGACGGAGGGCAATTTGGTCTTGACTTTTTGGTAGATCTGATTCTATACTAGATGCTCTAATTCCGTCGAGCGTTACTTTTTCTCATAAGGACCCCCACTATGCGAATCATTACTCCCCCCCCCGCAAGCTTTGGGCCATAGTTGCTGGTAGCTTGGCATTTGCAGCACTCCCCACGATGGCGCAAACCAGCCCTGACCCGACCTTGCCCCGGCCACTGTGCAATGATCCTGCGCCAGACTGCCCTGATGCGATTGATATTCCAGCCAATTACGGGTCGTTAAATGAATGTGGCGGTGTCGACCAATTGACAACGGGATCCCAGATCCCCATGACCAAATTAGCTGGTGGCGACCTCTCTGGATTTTGGTTTCCTTTCGGTCATTTATTGATTAATTCAGGGTACCGATTCAAGGATGACATTTTTCATATCGAGTCCTTTCAGCATACTCTCTCGGTTCAGGACGTTGGTAGCGATGACCATGATACGTATCGAACGGGGAAGGTTGTTTATACGGTAAAATGCCAAAACGGCATCACGTATCGGGATAGCTATCAATGGACCCAATTGGATCAATACGACGTCGATCCCAGAAACGATGTCGCGACAGACGTCGTTGATCACCGGTGCAATGATGGTTTTGGACACGATGCCTGCGCTGGTGGATGGAACGGCAATTGGAAAGCTGGACCGACCACTTACAATCCGCAAACCTTGGTGATCTCACCGAATGCAGCGAATGGCGGGGATGGTTCACGTCCTCTCAAGTTGCCGATTGGCCGCATCGTCAACAAGTGGCTTGGGCGGAAGGTTGGCTATCCAGTGTACTACGGCGGTCCCAACAAGCTGGCGGTTCCAGTGGTTTTGGTCAATGGCTTGGGCTTTGATTACACCGCCATGGGTGCGGTTCCTCAAGATGTGGTGGGAACACCGGCCTGGCGCAAAGGGCTCGTCTCGGAATATACCCAGGGGAGCCTTCCCGATGTGATGTCACGGGCCTACGGATTGGTCAAAGGTACTGACATCAACAAGAATGGGATTTACTTCCTGAACCTCGATCCGTCTTTGATTTATGGATCCCAAACAGACCTTTACCTGATCCGCGATCGGTTGGCCGAGTTCCTGGCTGATTACGCGGGTCCCAAACCACTCACCTCGGATCTCAAAATCGACGTGGTTTGTCATAGCACGTCTTGCCTGGTGATTCGAGCTGCTTTGGGGTTGACCGGTACTCCCCTCACTCCCAGCGCGATCAATCCTGCCGACCATGTCCGCCGGATTGTGACGGTCAACGCCCCTCACCAGGGGACTGGTTTGGCCAAGAGCGACGCCGATTTGAGGAGTGAGCCGATGTACAATGGGCTTCCGCAGTTGATGAGCCAAATCGCCAACGCCAACAGCAACAACACGATCATTTCGGGCAATATCCACTTGGATTTCAGCAAGCAAGGTTGGGACGATTGCGATGGGTTACTTGCTGCGGGATGTTGGGTTTTTGGGGAGATAGCAGACGCCGCGAAGGGACTCGCGGAGTTGGCGACCGACAACAACCTCACCGATTTCAACTTTGCTTTGAAGGGATCGCTGTTGGGGCCGTATTCGATCGAATCGTCGTGGTACAACTCCGAGCTTGCACCCGGGCAGCCCGCCGTACGAGACGCTTTTGTAGCCGCGCGCACCGATGCCATCAAGGCGCAAAACGTGTTCTTCCTGCCTTGGTACATTCCGGGGCTGATGTCGGAATACCCTCGGCGAAGCAACGGTTCGTACATCGAGATCCTTCCGTTCTACAGCGAAAATTCGGGATCGATGACCCATGGGTTTGCCCATGGGATTGCCGACGAAATTTATAAAGGCGAGTGCAAGGACGGAATCTCTCTCGCCTGCGCGGCCGTCTTGGAATTTTTGAAACCCAACACGGTCGACAAGGTCGAATCGGCCTTGTTGGGAGGTGGAGATGCATCTTGGGAAAACGGAACCTTGACACTTTCTGTCGACCCAAACTTTTCGGGCATGCTCACGGGGTTGCGCGACGGCTGGCTGAAAAACTCCGACCTGTTGGTGGAATCAAGGAGCCAGATGTGGTCGCTGAAGGTTCCACGAACAGATGATAATCATAATATTATCACAGAACTCCACCCTGCCACCACCTACGGCTTTCACAATGCCCAAGTCCCCGAAGGCCACCCGCGCAGGGCCGTGCTCCACGCGCCGCTGGCCTCCAGTTCGCAGGTCCCCTTCTTCCTTTCGGCCCTTTCTACAGGTGCCCCGCTGATGGGACGCGACCTGTTCTGTGGGCTCGATCCCGCCTGTGCCGAGCTCTTGAGTGCCAATCGACCCATTATGTACGCTGGTGCTGCGGTGCGGACGGTTTTGCCCACCGTGCAAGCCTCGGGGGCCATCGAGAATCGCGAAGTCACGACCCAAGCCGTGAAGCTGCAAGGCGACTTCCAGTTCTATCCGCAGAATTTGTCGGCCGGAACTTCGGGGGTGGCCATTCAAGACGCCAATGGCAACAACCTTGCCGTGGTGACCTATGATCCACTGGTGGGCACCTCGATCTGGAAGACCGGGCCCAATGGGGGTACGGCCCAAATCGTCCAAGCTGCCGACCACCGCCCGCAATTCACCGTGACCCGGTCGGGACAAAATGTGTCGGTGACCCTGACCACCCAGGGCGGACAGGCAAAAACTCTGGACCTGACGACCGTATCGGGTGATGTCCTGAATTTTGTGACCCTGGGTGATGGTTTGGCGACCAACCCAGTTCTGCTGATTGGTCAGGGAACTGCGGTGGATGCCCAAATGCAAACCCCGCAGGTGGCGTGGGGAACGGTGCGGCCCATCTTGGAGGAGAAAGGCCAAAACGAGGCCAACCAGTGCCGCCCGTGGATGTGGATGACCAACAACACCTCGGAAATCCAGAAGAATCTTACCGCGACCTACTACTTCACGGCCGATCCGGCGCGCCATCCGGTGGTCGAAATGGACTACCCCAAGAACATCGCCTTCAAGTCCATCAACTTAGGCGGAAATCTTTGGGCTTTGCAAATCAGCGTACCCGAGCTACCCGTCAAGAAGGCCTGGCCACAGGGCGGCATGCAGATTCGGTTGCACTACGCCGATTGGACGACCTGGGTAAAGACGGATGACCCCTCGTTGGGATCGAATGCGCCGCAGTTTTCGGAAAAAGTCGTGGTGCGCGATGCGCTGGGCCGCGTGATCTGGGGCGAAGAAGCGGCCGCGACATCGGTTACCGCAACAACCCCAGTGGTGCAAGCCACCCTTTCGGCTTCCTGGGCGGATATGGCGTCCAGCGGCGAGGCCAACATGGTCCGGCCTCAAGTGACGCTTCGCAACACATCAGCAGTGAGTTTGGCATCGGGTTATCAGGTGAGCTTGCGGATTGCTGGGCTTTCGGGTTCGGTTCTGCCCGTCCTGGAAGGCTATTGGCACCCGGGGGTGACCAGCGCCTTGCGCCGCGAGGCCAACGGCAATGTCGTGATCGACTGGACCTTTGCCCCCACCTCTTTGGACCCCGGCCAACAAACCACACTGGGGCAGTGGGGTCTCCATCGCGGCGATTGGCAGACTTTGAACAAGGCTGGCCTGACCTACACCGTTTCGGTGCGTAATTCGGCTGGGACAGAAATTGTCTCCAATGCGCAGGTCACGCGATGAGAAGTTTGGTCTTGCGCTTTGCCCTCGCTCTGACCTTGGTCGGTTTGGTTTCGGCTTGCGCGGGGGACGCGGTCACACCCACACCCGCCCTTTACGGATGGCGCAGTGCAGGCCTGATCCTTCCCGATGCGAACAGCACCGGGGGACTGCGAAGTTTGGTGAACATCGGGAATTTGTTGTTCGCGATGGATTCTTATGAGCCCTCGAACGCCTCACTTTCCCGCCCACGAAATTGGAGGATTTGGAAGGGATGCGTGGGTTCGGGAAGTTGGCAACAGCTCTTGATGCCGGATGGAGAAGTACCTAGGGAATGGGCTGTTGTTGGGCAGAAGTTGGTCGTGGGGACCCAATATTCTGGGAGGGTGTTTGAATATGATCCTTTTTCTGCCAAGTGGACGATACTACGAAAGGAAAGTTTACCAGGACCTCCTGACTCACTTCCAGAGGTGGAGGGGGTAGCTGATTTTCAGGGGCGAGCAGTTGTTGCAATTGGAATGAATGTGACTGGGAGAAATCAATGTTTTATCCAAGTAATTCAGACGGATTCCCTGATGCGTATTCCCTGCATGAATGCCGGTAAGACTCTACCGTTCTATTCTGCTTTCCAACTTGGTGACTATCTGTATGGCTACCAATCCGAATGGGGCGTTCACCGCTACCGTTTGGGCGATTCGTCTTGGGAATCGCTGCCCAGCCCGCGCGGTCGGACCGACCCTACTGAATTCGAGTTTCTTTCGGCGATGTCGGTGGTCAATGGCAAGCTCTATGTGGGGTATGAATGGAATTTAGGTGTGTTTCGCTGGGACGACGGCAAGTGGACCAACATGACGCCCAAGGATGCCAATCAGCGAATGGAGACTTCTCATACGGTGAGCGTGATCGCGGGGTATCGCGGGCGGCTGTTCCAGGCGGGTAGCGAAGGTTCGGGCATTGCCATGA
>CAIKAA010000319.1 GCA_903825275.1 uncultured Fibrobacterota bacterium
CAAGCCGTTCGCCAAGAAGGCTTTCCGGATTACACCGTAAAGCCACAAGGTCCACGGTCCGTCTACACCTCCATCCTCTACTTGGAACCCTTCTCGGGGCGAAACCTTCGCGCTTTTGGCTACGACATGTTTTCAGAGCCGGTCCGTCGCCAGGCCATGGAACGGGCCCGGGACGAGAACAGCTTGGCCCTTTCCGGAAAAGTCACCTTGGTCCAAGAAACCAGCCAGGACGTTCAGCCCGGGACGTTGATGTTCCAGCCAGTTTACCACCGGGGGATGCCGGTCACCACCATTGCCCAACGCCGAGAGGCCATCCAAGGTTGGGTCTACAGTCCCTACCGGATGAAGGATCTGATGGACGGCATCCTTGGGAGTTGGAAGGAAATGCACCAACAACGCCCCATCGTTTTGGAAATCTTCGACGGGAAGAACGCATCGAAAGAAGCCTTGCTGTTCGGATCCATGGCCGAGGGCGATTCCGTCCGCTTGAAACCCCGGTGGATGACTCAATCGACGTCCGTCGAATTCGCAGGAGCCCGTTGGACCTTGCAACTCTCCCAATCGAGACCGCCCCTTTTGTCCCGTGTCTACGCGAGCATGTTCTTGATTTTGTTCAGTGGGTCCATCATCACCTCGCTTCTGTTCGTCTTGCTACGCTCCTTGTTGAATCGCCAAGCCCAATCACAACTTCTGGCCGCGCGATTGACCGAGGAGCTGCGAGAAAGGGAGGAATCTTTCCAGAATCTTTTTTACGACAACGCCACCCCCATGTACTTGATGGATCCCGCGACCGGAGTCATTCTCGACACCAACGATGCCGCACTGGGCCTCTACGGGTATTCCCGGGAACAAATGCTGACCAAGACAATTTTTGACCTCAGCACTCTCTCTGAAACAGTCATTCGTCAAAACCTGAAACAGATCCAGTATGGAGTTGGAAAACGACTGGAAGTCCAGCATCGACAGGCAGACGGTTCAACCCGCTGGGTGGAAGTGGCCATCAGTCTTCTCCATCTCCGTACCGGCAAGATCATACACACCATCGCCATGGACGTGACCACCCAACGCCTTGCCGAAAACGCCCTCATCGAGGCGAATGCCGAGTTGGAAGAGGCCACCTCACGCGCCAACTCCCTGGCCGCTGAGGCCGAACACGCCAATGCCACCAAAAGCGAGTTTTTGGCCAACATGAGCCACGAGATCCGCACACCCAAGAACGGCGTGCTGGGTCTGACCGGGTTGCTGTTGGACACCGAGCTCAAGGATGAGCAACGCAAGCTGGTCGAGGTCGTTCGGCAAAGCGGCGAATCCCTGCTGGCCCTGATCAACGACATCCTGGATTTCTCCAAGATCGAAGCCGGTAAGCTGGAAATGGAAATACTCGACTTCGATCTTGGCACGCTCATCGAAGACATTGCGGCCTCCCAAGCCCTGCGAATCCAGGAGAAGCAGCTCGAATTCATTTGCGCCCTTTCGCCCCATCTTCCCCTTTGGGTGAGAGGGGATCCCGGCAGATTGCGCCAAGTGATCTTGAACCTGTTGTCCAACGCCCTCAAGTTCACCAGCCAGGGCCAAATATTGCTGGAGGCCCATTGCCTGACAGAATCTGACCAGGAAGCTACGGTGCGATTTTCGGTCCAGGACACCGGAATCGGGATCGAGCCAGACAAACAAAAGGTCTTGTTCCAAAAATTCAGCCAAGTCGACGCTTCCACCACCCGCCAGTTTGGCGGCACCGGACTCGGGTTGGCGATCTCCAAACAGTTGGCCGAAATGATGGGCGGAGAAATCGGCATCCAAAGCGAGACTGGCCGGGGATCCGAATTTTGGTTCACAGCCAAGTTCGCCAAACAGCCCGACCCAAAACCTCGACATATTCTGTCCCAAGGCCTGAGGGGACTGCATATCCTGGTGGTCGACGACAACGAGTCGGCTCGCCACTCCATGGTCTCCCAACTCGCCGCCTGGGAAATGCACGTCGAGGCCGTTCCCAACGGGCCTGATGCTTTGCAAATGCTCTCCCGCGCCAAACAATTGGGAGATCCGTTTTTCCTGGCCCTGGTCGATCAGTGGATGCCCCAGATGAATGGCGCAGACCTGGCCCACGCGATTGGTTCCGACCCCGACCTTTCGGGCATCCGACTCGTGCAGATGACCACCTTGACGAAGTCCCCTGGCGGGAACCGAGAGGATACGGTCGAATTTGCAGGAAACCTTCCCAAACCGATCCGCCCCTCGGATCTATTAGAACTCTTGACGAGGATCGTGAACCCGAATTACGCCCCCCTTCCCCAGCCACTCCCCCAACGAGTGGGCCTACGCGAACTGAGCCGTGGCAATGCTCGGATCTTGGTGGCGGAAGACAACACGACCAACCAGCTTGTCGTGTTGGGAATCTTGAAAAAATGGGGCTTGCGCGCCGAGGCGGTTGGAAATGGACGCGAAGCGGTTCAGGCCCTGGAACAGTTTCCCTACGATTTGGTTCTGATGGATGTGCAGATGCCCGAGATGGATGGGCTCGAGGCCACTCGGCAAATCCGCGATCCTCAATCGACCGTTTTGAACCACCACATTCCCATCATCGCCATGACGGCCAATGCCATGCGCGGCGACCGCGAGCGCTGCTTGGCTGCGGGAATGAACGATTACATCTCCAAGCCGGTTTCCCCCCAAGCTCTGGTCGATGCGCTGGACCATTTCCTTCCCGAGGAATCCAAAGCTGCGGCAAAACCTGGCAAAATCGACTCGACATATTCTGTCTCAAACAAAACCAACACCTTCAACTGGAGCTTTTTTCTCAGCCGAGTTTGCGACGACGAAGACATCGCTCACCAAGTCCTGGTTGCCTTCCGACAGGAGCTGCCCGAGCAGGTCGCCACTCTGATCGACAGCATCCACCACGGAGAAATTTCACTGGTGTCGCGAGCAACCCACAGCCTCAAGGGAGCCGCTTCCAATGTCGGTGGCGAAGCGCTCGTCCAAATCACTCTTGAGATCGAGGAATTGGTGGCAAGGGGCCAATCCGATCGCTTGCCCGCTATGGTCGCCGTCCTGGAAACCGAACGCGATCGGTTGCTGGAGGCCATCTCGAAATGCCTGTAAGGACCGATCATATACCATGAAATTCCCGTGGTACCACAATGATTTTCGTGGTATATTTGATTTGTGATCTATCGTCAGATTCATCGAGAGGCCATTCAAGAAGCCCTTTCCCGAAGCCGCGTCGCGGTGTTGGTCGGACCCCGGCAATGCGGCAAGACAACTTTGGCAAGGGAGTTGGTTTCCGAAGATTCGGTGAATTATTTCGATCTGGAAGACCCAGCCAGTTTGGCGCGGATCGACCAGCCGATGACGGCGCTGGCCCCCCTGCGCGGCTTGGTGGTGATCGACGAGGTCCAACGGCGTCCGGACCTGTTTCCCGTGCTCCGCGTCCTCGCGGATCGGAAAGATCTTCCCGCAAAGTTTTTGGTGTTGGGAAGTGCCTCGGGGCAGTTGCTGCGACAAAGCTCGGAAAGCCTGGCCGGGCGGATGGAGCAGATCACCATGGGCGGGTTCTCGGTCGCGGAAGTCCCCGAAGAGGCCCAGCGAGCGCTTTGGTTGCGCGGTGGATTTCCGTTGTCGTTTCTCGCTTCCAACGAGCGCAACAGCATGGCTTGGCGCAAACAATTCCTCCAAACCCTTTTGGAACGCGACCTGCCGCAATGGGGGGTGCGCGTGAGCGCCACCGCGTTGCGCCGGTTTTGGTTCATGGTGGCCCATTATCACGGGCAAATTTGGAACAGCGCCGAGCCCGCACGGGCCCTGGGCGTGAACGAATCCACCATTCGCCACTACTTGGATTTGCTGACCGACGCCTTGGTCTTGCGCCAGCTCCAGCCCTTCCATGCCAACTTGGGAAAGCGCCAGGTCAAGTCCCCCAAAGTGTATGTGCGCGACGGTGGAGTGCTCCATCACCTGTTGGGGTTGGAAACCGAAAAGGCCCTGTTGGAACACCCCAAGGTGGGCGCTTCTTGGGAAGGTTTTGTGATCGAACAAATTCTGTCCACCCAAACGTTCGACAGCGTGTACTTCTGGGCGACCCACCAAGGCGCCGAAATCGATTTGGTTCTGGAAAGGATCGGCACCCGAACAGGAATCGAAGTCAAGCGCACCGACACGCCGCGAATCACCCCCTCGATCCGCAACGCCTTGGTCGACCTGGAACTGAGCCGCATCGCCGTGATCTACCCCGGAGCCAAACGTTTTCCCCTTTCCGACCTGGTGGAAGCCGTTCCCCTTTCCTGCATCGGTCGTGGGGAAAGCCTGTTCCCCTGAGCTGAATTCTTCCCTCCAGATTCGACCCCGGAAGAGAGTTGGTATGTTTTTGCTCTCGAACTGCGCCTGGGTTTCAATCTCAGAGCGCATTGTTCGCGGCAAGCGCTTCACCGATCAAGGACCCACCATGAAAAGACTCTCCCTGGCGATCGCCCTGTTGGCCGTGGCTGGAAAAACCATGGCCGCCGACACCTTAACCATCCCGATGAACCTGATCGACACCAATGGGGTCGGGGCGAGCGTGGGCCAAGTCCGGGTCACCGAGACCAAGTACGGGGTGGTCTTTCTCCCCAATCTCAAGGGTCTGACTCCCGGACTTCACGGCTTCCACGTCCACGAAAACCCCAGCTGCGCGACCAAGGAAAAAGACGGCAAGAAGGTTCCCGGCTTGGCAGCAGGCGGTCATTTGGACCCCCTCAAAACCGGCAAACATGATTCTCCCTGGGGCGATGGCCACTTGGGTGATCTCCCGCCCCTGTATGTCGACCAACAAGGCAACGCCGTACAGCCCGTGCTGGCCCCGCGCCTAAAATTGTCCGATTTGGCTGCCCGTTCGATCATGGTCCATTTCGGGGGCGACAACCACGCCGACCACCCCATGCCCATGGGCGGTGGCGGGATGCGAATGGTCTGCGGCGTCCATCCCTGACCGATCCATTTCAGAGAGGTGAATCTCTCCTTCACCAAATCGGCCCCTAGAAATCCTTCCCAAGCCGCCGGTTGAAAAGAAGGATGGAGAACCACTCAAAATCAGATTATTCTGGGTCTCCATGTGTGGCCGGATGGTGGTGAAAATCGACGGGGTCGCCTACTTCCACCAGTTTTCTTCTCAGGAAAACGGCTGGGAATACAGCGTGGCCCCCGAATCTTACCAAGCGTTGGGAACCGATGGCCCGCGCGAAGTGGCTCCCACCCAACGCGTGGTCGTGAACCGCGTTGTGGGAACCCAGGTGGCTCCCGAATGGGGGTTTTGGACTCTGGTTCCCCCGTGGATCGAAAAGGCCTGCCATCTGGTTGAATCGGAACCTGGCCAACTTCGGTTGGAGGCACCCCCCAATACGCACTTCAATTCGCGCAAAGACACCTTGGTGAAAAGCTCAGGATGGCGAAATCTGCTGCAAACCCATCGCTGCGTGCTCTTGCTGGATGCCTTCTACGAGTGGTCGGATTCGGCTCTTTTGATGAATCGCCCGAAGCAAGTGGGCCGATTTTGCTTGACCCGGGATCGATTGATGCCGGTGGCGGGGATTTGGTCGCCGGTGCGGATTGATGGACAAGAAATCCTCACTTGTTCGGTGGTGACCGTGGGGCCCAATGAATTACTGGCCTCGCTCCCCCACCACCGCATGCCCGCCGTGCTCCAAGGGGAGTCCCTCCAAAAGTGGCTGGACCCGCGAACGGAACATCCCGAACAGATTTTGCAACCAACGCCTTCTGAGGAATTCGACGCCAAAATCTTACCCGCCACCCGCTACGGAGAGTTTCTGAGCCCCGAAGAGCTTGCCGAAAAGCGTCGTCGGTCGAAGCGCCGCCAATCCTCCTCGGAAAAAGAGCTCCCCCTCGATCTGTTCGGCACTTCAGCCTCTGATTAGTTTCCCCAACTCTCGTACCCCCCTCTAGGAGCTCATCTCAATGAAAATTCTCTATGGCGTCCCCAGCGAAGGCATGGGACATGCGACCCGCAGCAAGGTCATCATCACCCATCTGCTCGATTCAGGTCACGATGTGCGGGTGGCCACCAGCGACCGCGCCGCCGACTTCATGGAGAAAGCCTTCCCGGGACGCGTCTTCAAAATCGAAGGCTTCCACCTCAAGTACGACAAGGGGACCGTGGATCGCTGGAAATCGTTCTCGCACTTGGTCAGCTCGGCCCCCGAAAGCCTGGTGACCAACACCAGACAGTTCCTCAACGTCCACCGCGACTTCGCTCCCCAGGTGGTGATCTCGGACTTCGAATCCTTCAGCTACTACTTCGCCAAGGTCCATCGGATCCCCATCCTGTCCATCGACAACATGCAGGTGATCAACCGCTGCACACTGGACCTTGCAATCCCCGAAGAAGAGACGGAAAACCATCGCCTCGCCAAGGCGATCATCAAGGCCAAGGTTCCCTTTTGCGCCCGGTATCTGGTGACGTCATTTTTTGACGCACCGCCCCGCAAACCCCGCACCGAGGTGGTCGCGCCCATCTTGCGCGAAGCCATCCTGAATACGACGCCCTCTCGGGGCGAACACATCCTGGTTTACCAGACCGCAACGTCCCAGACCGACTTGGTCGAGGGATTGGCGCGTGTGAAAGGCCAAAAATTTCTGGTCTATGGATTCAATCGCGACGAAGACCACGGCGACATCCAGCTCAAGAAGTTTTCCGAAGACGGATTCATCCACGATTTGGCAAGCTCCAAAGCGGTCTTGACCAATGGAGGTTTCAGCTTGATCAGCGAGGCGGTCTACCTGCACAAACCGGTGCTGTCGTTTCCGCTTTCCGGCCAATTCGAGCAATACGTGAATGGCGCCGAGGTCGAGCGCATGGGCTATGGACGCAATTTTGCCAAGTTCAGTCCCGATGCGGTGAAAGCCTTCTTGTTCGATCTAAACGATTTCACCCAGGCCGTCTCGCAGCATCATCAAGAGGGCAACCACCAGATCTTGACGGCGGTGGACCAATTTCTGAACGAGGTCGGGGCAGGCTCGGTGGACGAAGAAGTTGACGGCGACTAAAGCGCCTTTGGATCAAGGCATTTCCCCTTTTTAACCACTCTTTCTCGGGTCGAGCACCCCGAGATGGCTTCGTTTTTCCCTTTGCGGTTCTATCTTTGCCAGCTTCTGTACACCCGCCCAGACCTGTTGTTGGGGTTCATCCAAGGTCACGCTCCGATTCCGGGAGGGACCTTTGGGGCATTCTGTCCAGCTGGTGTTTGGTGTCGTCCTTGTTCGGAGACTTGAAACCCATGACCTCTTCCTCTTGGAGCCTTCGCAGCCTGTTGAGTCCGGTGATCGCACGGCTCCTCATCTTCGGTGTGAATCCGATGGATTTGGAAGGCGCGTTGTCCCGCTTGGAAGCCAAACCCCTTCTGAACGCCAAAATGCTCGAATCCAATTGGCTCGAAGAATGGAATGCTTTGGCCGAGACGTGGAAGGAACGCGCCCGCGAGTCCCTGGCCAAGGGACACCGGCGCACGGCCTACACCTGCCTGTTCCACGCCTCGATTTGCGGACTGGCCAAATTTCTGATCAACACCTCCGACCTTGCGACGAAGAAATCGGTCTACCTGGACTATGCCGCCAACTACCGCGCCGCCATGGACCAGTCGCCGACGATGGTGGAAGATCTGGCAGTCCCCTGCCAGGACAATTTCTGTCTTTCCGCGCAATTGCATCTTCCCGCTGGCGACGGACCGCACCCTTGCGCGGTCGTGTTCTCTGGATTGGGTTCGTGCAAGGAAGAAATGCACACCATCGCGCGGGCCTTGGTGGACCGAGGCGTGGCGGCCTTGGTGCCCGACATGCCCGGTTCGGGAGCCAGTCTTTTTGTGCGGGGCGTGCCTTGCTCCATGGACCGGATCGAACAAGCCATCTCAGGCCTTGCCGACCTGGCCTCTTCGCACCCCCGGCTCGACGCCGCCAAACTGGGCGTCACGGGGCTTTGCATGGGCGGTGGCTATGCGTTTCGCGCGGTCGCCTTGGAGCCTCGGTTCCGGTTCGCGGCCACCCTGTTCCCGTTGTTCATCAACATGAACGATTTGGCCCTGATCCCCCAATGGATGCGCTCGGGCACCTGGCTCCAGTTCCAAATTGGCGGCGTGGATCCGGACGCCTTCATCGCCCAAATGGGGCCCGCACCCTCGGACACTCCGCGCGTGCCTTTCTTCCTGGTGCATGGACGGCACGACAACTGGATGACCTGGGATTCGGCCCACTCCCTGCTGGAGCGCGTAGAGCATTCGCGGCGCGACCTGCTCACCATCGAATCCGAACCGGTCATCACCGGCGGCAATACCACCACCCATGCCATGCCGGTGGGCGAACAAATGCACTGGGTTGTGCCAGTGGTGGCCGATTGGGTTTTGGATCGGGTCTTGGAATTGAGGGCTTGATGGGACGAGGGCGCGAAGGAGTTTTGCACCGGTTTGTTCGGCTGGCCGAGCTGGACCCGCTCGCGTTGTTCGTTTCGGTGGACGGCGCCACGCTGACCAGACGGCAATTTCTGAACCAGACCGGCAAGGCCGCCGGCGCCTTGGCGATCTCGGGAATCGGACCGGGCGACGTGGTGGTGATTTGCACCCCCAACCGGGTGGAATGGTGCGTGGCCTTTTGGGCCTGCGTCGCCATCGGTGCGGTTCCGGCGCCCTTGGATCCGGCCACCGGCATTTGGGAAATGCGCCAACTGCTGCAACATTTGTCCCCTCAGTTC
>CAIKAA010000320.1 GCA_903825275.1 uncultured Fibrobacterota bacterium
CGCGATCGCGCCAAAAGCCTGTCCAAGGAGCCCAACCGGGATTCGTTGGGAGGATTGTTCCACACGGCCGGCCATCCAGGGGCGACGGGCGCCACAAACCAGGCCCAAAAAGCCTATTCCCCGGTGCCACCAGCGCTGGGTGTTGCAGCCTCACGCACCGAGGAAGGCAAGGTCAAACTCACTTGGCGCGTGGCTCCCGAAGTCACAGCCTTGCACATCGAAAAGAAGTTGGGTGAGGAATTTTTGGAGGTCGCTTCGCTTTCTGGCAAGGACAAGGAATGGCTGGACGACGCACCCCAGGGAACCGAATACCGGATTGTGACGGAAACTGTCCTGGGTCGGGCCAAGGCTTCAAGCCCTGCCACGGCACCTGCGGCGAAGGGAGCCTGATGTGACGACCTTGACAGTCACCCAGAATTTCGGCAAGGGCGCGAAGGACATCGGGGTCTACAAAGAACTTGGTGGCTACGCCTCGATCGGTCAGAAATTGTTCGATCTGTCGCAGTTCGAACTGATCGACCTCGTGACCCGTTCGGGCTTGCGCGGTCGCGGCGGAGCGGGGTTCCCCACTGGCATGAAGTGGTCCTTCGTTCCACGCAATTCCCCCAAGCCGGTCTATCTGGTGGTGAACGCCGACGAAGGCGAACCGGGCACGTTCAAAGACCACGTCCTGATGCTGGAAGATCCGCACCGCCTGATCGAAGGCATGATTCTTTGCGGCTGGGCGCTGGGTGTGCGCACCGCCTACATCTACGTGCGCGGCGAATTTTTGGCCGCCATCGAGACCTTGAACGCCGCTCTCAAGCAGGCCTACGACGCCGGATACCTCGGGCAAAACATCCAAGGGTCCGGATATTCCCTGGACATCTACGTCCACCGCGGTGCGGGTGCCTACATCTGCGGCGAAGAAACCGCCCTGATCAATTCGCTGGAAGGATTCAAGGGCCAACCCCGTCTCAAGCCGCCATTTCCGGCGGTTTCCGGAGCCTGGGCTTCGCCGACTTGCGTGAACAACGTCGAAACTCTGATGGCTCTTCCTTGGATCATGGCCAACGGTCCCGAGGCCTACATGGCGTTGGGAACGCCCAAATCTGGCGGCACAAAGGTCTTCTCGGTGTCCGGCGATGTGATACGCCCCGGCGTCTACGAAATCCCGATGGGCACCCCGTTGATGGAATTGCTTGAGTCAGACAAATATTGTCAAGGAGTGATCGGCACCCTCAAGGGCGTGATCCCCGGTGGTTCCAGTTCGCCGGTTTTGACCGCTGAAGAAGCGGCACGCGCCAACATGGACTACGAGTCCTTGGCATCGCTCAAGACGATGCTGGGGTCAGGCGCTGTGGTGGCGTTCAACACCACCCGCAGCGCGGTGGGCATGCTCGCCTCCCTGACGCGTTTCTACGCCCACGAATCGTGCGGTCAGTGCACTCCCTGCCGCGAAGGCACGGGGTATGCCGACCGCATTCTCAAGACCGTGGTGGCAGGGAAGGGGCGCGATGGCGATTTGGACAACATGCTGTCCTTGGCCGCCAATTTCAGTTACACGACGATCTGCCCCTTGGCGATCGCCGACGCCTGGCCCATCGAAAACTTCATCGGCAAGTTCCGCAGTGAATTCGACGAGGCGGTCGAGCGCAATCCGGAGCATGGCGCATCGCGCGTGACTCCCGCCTTCCGACCGGGAGCGTTTTGGTAATGAGCAATTCCTACCACCAACCTGTCCTTCCCAAGCCCGACACCAAGCGGGTCCAGATCAACGTCGATGGCGTGGATGTCGAAGTCCCCGAAGGCACGAATTTGGTCGAGGCCCTGAAGACCATCGGCATCGACACGCCCACCTTCTGCTACCATCCCGATTTGCCGGTTGCCGGAAATTGTCGCCAGTGCATGATCGAGACCGACGGACCGCGCGGCATGGCGCTGGCCATCGCCTGCTACACTCCGGTGCGCGCAGGGATGAAGGTGGCGACCCAAAGTCCCAAGGTGGTGGAAGCCCGCCAGGCCGTGATGGAATTCCAGCTGGCCAACCACCCGCTGGACTGCCCGATATGCGACAAGGCCGGCGAGTGCTCGCTCCAAGACAACTACATGTCCTCGGGGCGTCAGGAATCCCGCATGCGGGAAGAAATCGGCAAGCAGTACAAAGGCTCGCCCGATTCCAAGCACCTTGATTCCAAGGGCCAGGAACGCGGGGGCAAACATGTGGATCTGGGACCCACCGTGGTCTTGGACCAGGAACGCTGCATTCTGTGCGACCGTTGCACCCGGTTCATGCGCGATGTGGCCAAGGAAGAACAGCTCTACATCGCCGGTCGAGGCGACCATGCCTTTTTGACCACCTTTCCGGGGATGCAACTTTCCCACGACTACGACCTCAATGTCACCGACGTTTGTCCCGTGGGGGCCTTGACGGGCAAGCATTTTCGCTTCCAGCAGCGGGTCTGGATGTTGGCCAAGACCGAATCCGTCGATCCCTTCGACAGCCTTGGTGCCAACATCACGGTCGAGCACCACCAGGGCCACGCCTGGCGCATTTTGCCGCGTCGCAATTCGGATGTCAACAAGTCCTGGATTTCCAATCGCACCCGCTTGGAATACCAAAAATTGTCCAAAGATCGCTTGACTTCGGGGCAGTTCCAAAAGACCGAAGTGCCTTTGGCCCAAGCCGTGGCTCGCGCTGGCGAATTGGTCCGCGGGGGGCGGAAAGTGGCGATCGTCGCTTCCGGCAATTTGACTTTGGAAGACAATGCCGCCCTGCTCGCCCTTTCCAAAAGCCTGGAAGGCAAAGGCGAAGTGTTTGGCGGATCGTGGGCCGTGGTCGGAAATCCCGATGGGATCGCCCAATCGGGTGACCCGGTGGGCAACCGTCTGGGACTCAAGTTGTTGGGAATCGCCGACAATCTGGATGAATTGGTGCGACGCGCCAAAGAGTTCGACGTGCTGTTGGTGGTTGGACACGATTTGTGGGCGTTGGACGCGATTAAGGCCAAGAGCCTGGAAGTCATTCCCGAACGGATCGTGCTTTCCGCCTGGCACAACGCGACCACCGCCAAGGCGACACTTTCTGTCGGCGTGCGAGCCTGGGCCGAAGTGCGCGGTACCATGGTCAATTGCCAAGGACGGATCCAAATGCTCAACGCTGCTCCCATCCTGCCCAGTCCTGATCTCGAACCGGTTTGGCAGGTGGTTTCCACCTTGGGGAAACTCGCCTGGATCAGTGAATTGGACGCATACCTAGCTGCCCAGACGCGCATTCCGGCTCTATCCGGGATCACCTACCGCGCCATCGGCCCCCTTGGGCGGCTGTTGGAAGGGGTTGTGGCATGATTCACATCGACCTTCCGCTGATCCTGCAATGCGCGAAGTTCCTGTTGGCCTTTGTGCCGCTGTGCTTCATCCCCATTTTGATCTTCGTCGAGC
>CAIKAA010000321.1 GCA_903825275.1 uncultured Fibrobacterota bacterium
ACAGAATTTTTTCGATGCGTTCGGGATCCGCTCCGGGCGCCGGGGTGGCGGTGATCACAAATTGGCTCGCATAGGCCTGGGCGCGGTGTCCGGCACCGACCGCGGTGCAAAGACGCAGAGAGTCGACCAGAATCGGTTCCAATCGCCCCGAAGCTCCCGATAGAACGCCTTCCAGAATTTCAAAGGCCGGGGATTCGTTCGAGCGGATGTCCGGCACAGGGAACAGGATGTCGATGTTGGGGCGAGCGTTTTCACGGATGGACACGAGCCGCTTTTGACCCACTGGCTCGGGATCTTGGGTGATCACCTTGGGGAATTCGGCGCCCTTCTTGAGGGGTCCGAAATATCGCGTGGCTTGGGCGAAGGCCGTGTCGAAGGAAATGTCGCCAGCCAAAACCAACACCGCATTGCGCGGGCCGTAGAAGCGATCGTAATGGTCCTGAACCTGGCTTCGGCGATAATTTTCGATGTCGGATGGCCAACCGATGGTGGGAATCCCATAAGGGTGCCCACCCCAGAACATGGCGTCGAGCGATTCCCAATAGCGGCCCTGGGGGCGGTTTTCGATGCGCATCCGGCGTTCCTCGCGGACAACGTCGCGCTCGGCGTAAAAATCGCGCATCACGGCGTTTTGCATGCGGTCCGATTCCATCCACAAGAACAATTCCACCCGGTTGCGCGGAAGGGTGACGTGGTAACAAGTGCCCAAATCCGTGGTGAACGCATTCAGGTTGGTTCCGCCCACTTTCTGGTAGACCTGCCACAATTCGTCCTTCACGAAAAAGGCGCGGTGAAGTGCATTGACGCTTTCCATTTGGTGCGCGAAGCGCAAGGTGGCCAGGGAATCGCCCGCGTCCTTGGCATTGCGCCGCAGTTCTTCCAAGGAGTCGATCGCGGGAAGGAACTTGGCGTCGGAACTGCTGTCGGTGACGCCCACCTTGCGAGTGCCCTTGAACAGCATGTGTTCGAGCATGTGCGCGATGCCGGTACCGCCCGGATGCTCGTGGATCGAGCCTGTGGCGTAGAACAATTGGCAGGCGACGGTGGGCACCTTGTGGTCAGGATAAACGATCACGCGCAATCCATTGCCCAACACCGTGTCACGTACATTCAACTTCATTTGGGGAAGCTCGGCAGCCCAGACGGCTGTGGCTGCGATCCAAATTCCGAAAACCAACCGGCTGAATGCGGGATATCGTACTGGAAACAACTTCATGGAAACTCCTACTGAACCAATTCGACTGGAGACGCCCAAAATACGCTAATGTGGCTGGGTTGGCGCCATTCAGGTGCCGGCACCGATTTCGCGAATCTCCACTTTGTACTGGTAACCTTGTTCGATCAAGAACAATTGGCGATGAAGTGAAAATTCCTGCTCCCGGGTGTCGCGCGTGACCAACGAGTAGAAGTGGGCCTGGCGCCCGTCTTCCTTGGGCCGCAAAATCCGCCCCAATCTCTGGGCTTCTTCTTGGCGACTGCCAAACGTCCCCGAGATCTGGATCATCACGCTGGCCTCGGGCAAGTCGATGGCAAAATTTCCGACCTTGCTCACGATCAATGCGGGAATGCGTCCATCGCGGAAATCGTTGTACAACCGTTCGCGATCACGCTGCGGGGTTTGGCCGGTGATCAGGGGCAGATCAAGTTCGCCCGCCAAAATTTCCAATTGGGTGATGTATTGGCCGATGACCAGAATCGACTCGCCCTTGTGGGCCTCGATCAATTCTTCCACCACGGCATTTTTGGCGGGATTTTCCGAGGCGATGCGCACCCGTTCGCGGTCGGTGGATTGGGCGTATTCCACATAGCGGCTGATGGGTTGGGGCAATCGGATTTCCGTACAGGTGGCGGTGGCGATCCAGCCCTGGGCCTCCAAGGTTTTCCAGGGCACGTCGTAGCGCTTGGGTCCGATGAGGGCAAATACGTCGCCCTCTTTGCCATCTTCGCGCACCAAGGTAGCCGTCAAGCCCAGGCGACGCGTCGCCTGCACTTCGGCCGAAACCCGGAACACCGGGGCTGGCAAAAGGTGGACTTCGTCATAAATGATCAAGCCCCACTTGCGGGCGGCGAACAGACTGAAATGGGGGAAGTCCGCTCCCTTGTTCTTGCGATAGGTCAGAATCTGGTAGGTGGCCAGTGTGACGGGTTTGATGTCCTTGGTCTCGCCGGTGTACTCGCCAACCTGGTCGGCCGTCAACGTTGTCTTGTCCAAAATTTCGCGGATCCATTGCCGCACCGCGACCACATTGGTCGTCAAGATCAAGGTGTGGCACTGGGCCAGTGCCATGGCGTTGATCGCCACCACCGTTTTGCCAGCCCCGCAAGGCAGCACCACGGTCCCGCAACCGCCCTTGATCGATCCAGCGGCGTGGAAAATTTCCCCGGCCTCGCGTTGGTAGTCGCGCAAATGGAAGGGCTTGCCCGAAAGCATTTGTTCCCGCATCGTGAACGACAAGGGGTCGCCCACCGTGTAGCCGGCCAGATCTTCGACCGGCAATCCGGCCAAGGTGAGCGCAAGTTTGAGATGCCCGCGAAACCGGCCATCGACGCGACAGCGGTCGGGAGCCAACAAGTCTAACATCCAAGGCTGGGCGGCTTTGATGTGACGGGCTTCGATCAACACCAACGGGTCTTTGGCGACCAAATGCAGTTCATCGCCTTCGCGAACCAACTGCAAGGTTCCATAGCGACCCATGTACTGGGTGATTTCGCGAACCACGTTTTGGGGAACCGGGAACCGGCTGTGTTCGTGCAAGGCTTCCAAAACTTGTTCGGCAGTGCGGCCGGTGGCGGCGGCGTTCCAGAGGCTTAGATGGGAAATACGGTAGGTGTGGACGTATTCCGGACTCTTGACGAGCTCGGTAAAGGATGCGATGGCGTCGCGGGCGCTCAGATACCCTGGCCCCTCGGTCTCGAGGAGGAGGGTCAGGTCGCCTTGGACGATGAGAGGCTTGTCGGACATGAGGGGGGGAAATCTAGGTCCCCAAGGCCTTCCTCAAAACCCCACATGCGTGTAGAATTGATCGGGAGCGCTGGTTGAGGCCGGTTCCGCCAGGTCCAACCGCAAGGTGGCGGTCATCCGAGTGCCTTTTCCCAGGTCGGATCGCACCGAGAAAACCCCACCGTGACGTTGGATGACCTTGCGGCACAGGGAAAGACCCATGCCGTTGCCTTGGATGTAGCGACCGAATCCCGCATTCTCGGAATTGAGCAACAACGGCTCCCCCAACCAGGGCAACAGTTCGGGAGGGATTCCGCCTCCGGTGTCCTCCACCTCGAGTTCGACTCCCGTCGACTTGGTCGTCAAGGAAACTTTGACAGTTCCTGTCTCGGTATGCCGAAATGCGTTCGCCAACAGGTTGGCGGCCAACCGCCGCACCGACACCGGCTCTCCTTTTCCTCGCAGGGAAGCGGCGGATTCGTCGATCACAAGGCTCGCCGTTACTCCGACCTTGGCGCGATCCTTCAGCATCTCGAAGGCCTGCTTGACAGATTCTGACGGACAAAAATCTTCCCATTTTGCCTTGTGACCGGTCGCCCCAAAGGTTTCCAAGACGTCGTCCAAGGTTTCCGCGAGCAACGCGGCCGATTCCACCACCCGATCGATGATGGGGCGAATGTCTTCGGGAATTCGGTCTTTCTTCATCTGCAACCGCTCGGAAGCCATGCGGACGGATCCGAGAGGCGTGCGGATCTCGTGGGCGATGGCGCCCACCAAAGCGGTGACGCGGCTCAAGGCCATGGTGTGCATCCGGCGCTCGAGATCGTGCTCGGAGCGCTGGCGAATTTCCAGGTCCAATTGGCAAACCCGCCGCGCGGCCTTCATCCGAGCCACAAATTCCGCTCGATGAAGGGGTTTGCGTAGGAAATCGTCGACACCGCTTTCAAAGGCGGTGTGCAAAAGATCGTCGCGATCTGAAGAGGTCACCAACAAAACGTAGGCGGCATGGCTTTGGTTGTCGGATCGAAGCCGCCTGAGCATTTCGATTCCGTCCATCCCCGGCATGTGCCAATCCAAAACCACGGCCGCGTGTTTTCGCAAGGCGTAGGCTTCCAGGGCCTTGATCGGGTCGTCATGGCACTCCGGGATCCAGCCTTGGCGAGAGAGCCACGATTGGAGCAACGCCAAAACGGAACGGTCGTCATCGACAACCAATACCGCCAACCGATTCGAATCTTGCACAGGGACCTCCCGAAGATGCCGATCCGATTTTACCAATTTACCAAGATGCTTGGTGCTGGAATCGCCCCTTTACCAGTGCTGCAGGCGATTGCCGATGGCGCGCAACTCTTGCAATTCGAATTGAGTTTGGGCCGACTGGGTATAAAACACCACATCGCGGACCGAACCCTTCACCTCGTTCCAAGTCAGTTTGAGCGAGTCGGCCTTGGAACCTGGCATAGGCTTAAAATCCCCCAGCGGAACATCGAGCTGAGACCAACCCGAAGGCAAGTCCAACGAATACCTCAATTGTCCGTCGCCGCCAAGTCGATCAACCTTCGTCGTGTTCACCTGAATCCATATTTTATCGGCTCCAGACGAACTTCCCCGAAACAACAGTCGGAGGAAATGGACTCCCGACCAATCGAGATCCCGACGCGAAAGCCGGATCCCTACCCCTGCCCAAGGCTGGAGCACCGGACCACCCAAAATCTTGATCGGAGCTCCCAACTTCAAATTCCAGGAAAAATACTTGCCATAAAGATCGGAGTGAACTGCCGAATCCGGGTCGGGAAATCCCGAGGGAGCCACCGAGGAGGTTCCCCCCAACTTCTGATCAGAAGTCACAAACCATTCGCCGGCTTCGATGTCGTGGGCATCATAATCGATGCCGCGCAAGGCGGAACGCATCGGCGAGGCCTGGGCCGAGGCCAACAATACATTGCCTGTATCCGGTTCGAACGCGAAAGCCGGATTGTCTCCCGTGTCCAAAAATTGCTCGGCCAAAAGGAATGTATCACTTCCTCCCGCCCAACTCATCTTCCCCCAAACCCGAACCGGCCCAGGAAAAAGGGAATGATCAAAAGTGGCTGAAGAATCGTTGGTCCGCTGGAAGGGAATGGGTTCGTTGGTTCCACCGACCCACATCGATTCCAAAACCACTCTTCCTTTGGTCTGAACGGTCCCGTGGATGCGGGCCTCGGGCTCAAGTTGGGCGACCACCTCTCGGTACTTGGAAACGGCGCGGTATCCAGGAGTTTTTGCCGTCACGTACCACAAACCCGTGTCCGGAACCCGAAGCGTCCACTTGCCAGCCGAATCGGTCCGGGAGGAATCGAAGGCTTTGGCAATTCCACTGGAGTATTGCGGATCCCAATTTCCGACCCACGAAGTCACTTGGGCATTTCGCGCCCCGGCTCCCTCGGGAGTCAGGATCCGACCAACCGCTTGGATTTTATTGGGTTGATCGCTCCCGCCACCGACGAGCTTTTGGGGATCGTGCCCGCAGGCGACCAACCCCAAAAGTCCGAAAATCGGGAGCAGGGAACGGCTCACAAACTCCTCCGACGCGACTCGCGCGGAATTTTGGCGACTGGAAAGGCTTGGAGACTGACGACGTACACACCATCAACATCCGGATCTGCGACGGCTTCGGCAAGGCAATTTTGTCGAGCTTCGTCCAAAAGCCGAAAGACTTCGTCCAAAGTCTTGCGGGAAGCGGATAAAATCGCCCAAGAAGCATGGCGGTCGGTGGGTGGCAGTCGCTCGGCAGCCTCAATGGACCGCAAGAGAAATTGGGTGCGGGCTTCTCGCAAAACCTGACCGGGAACATCGATGGCGGAAAGCACGGCATCGTCGGTCACCCAATTGTCTCCCTCCCGGCGCAATAGCCCGATGCTTTGCAGCAACTCGATGGAATCGCGAATCCGCTCGGTTTTGAGGGGAGGGACGAACATGTTGCCGATCTGGGTGGCGTCGCTCCCCTCGGTCCAAGTCGCCAGCTCCCGCACGATGGGGGTTTCCCAACGGTCGTAGTATTTCCAGTGTTCGCGCCCCAAGCGCTTGGCATCCCTTGCCCCACGGGCCTTTTTCATCGCTTCCAACGTTTCTTCGCGCTCTTGGGGAGTTTCGGCCTGGTTGTGCCGGACCAGGGTCCGGAAATACTCCATCGACGGGCCCTTCATTTTGAAAATGCGCCCGATTTTCTCCACGCCATCCGGCCCAAGGTTACGCTTGCCCGAAATCACCAATCCAACAAAGCTGTGCGACGAGAAACCCGCCCGATCGGCAAACCACCTCAGCGAGAATTGTTTACGAGTCAGTTTCCAATGCTCGATTTCCGCCTTGAGGAAAGCTCGGTAATCGCCATATTCCCAAATCGCCTGGTTCGGATCCATGCCATGATTCTAGTTAGATGATGGTCGTTGCGCTGGCACGTTCGAGATCTGGCCCCACTGCTCGGACTCCCGAGAATACGCACCGCGGCAACTCGGGAAATCAGGCATCCTTGGGAAGACGCCGCATGGATTCGGCAACTTGGCGATAAGTGGCCTCCAGCATGGGGAGGAACAGCCCCTCGCGAATGCCTTCCAACTGGGGTTCCCCCAAACTTTGCAACAACCTCGCGGGGTCGTTGCTCATGCTCCAACCCGTAGAGCGCAAAACCACCTCGGATAGTCGCCCCATCCGCCAGAATTCGGTCAATTTGATGTCGGTGGGCGGCGGGAGCGGATTGCCGCGATCGCGTCCGCGCATTTCGCGAAGGTCCTGCAAAAACTGGTCGCGTCCCTTGCCGCGCATCGCGAAAAGCAGGAAGGGATCTCGCTGCAAGGCATCCGCCAAGGCGTAGTTCAGGGCCGAAACGTGCTTGCAAGGGACGACCGGATCGGGGCAATTGCAACGAGCGCGAATGTCGACATCGCCATGAGGGAACAGCCGAGCGCCTGCGGAAAAGAACACCTCTTCGATTTCGGGAGGAAGATGACCTTCCAACAACTGGGCCAAGAAGGTGGCCTTGCCAACCAATTGGTGAAGAATTCTTCCCCAGGTTTCGCGGCGCAACCGATTCAGTTCCAAGCGAACTTGGTAGGGACGAGGCCGACTGCCTTGGACCCGGGCCAAAACCCCGTTGGGTCCGACTTCCAACTCAAGCACCTGACCGCGACGCGCGTAGGTGCGCCCCTTGGCCATGCGCGATCGGCTGGCATTGGAGGGAAAGAGCATTTCAAACGAACGAACCCATTGTTCGGCCCACCAATAACCCAGACTCCGGTCCACGGGCGGCAGTTCTTGGCGTTCGCGGCGATTTTTCTTCCGGCGTTTCCGCTCTCGTCCAACCCGATTGTCCGGATGGCTTGAGGTGTCTCTTTGAACCAAAGGCGGGGCCGAATCCATCGCCCCTTCGCTTCCCTGGGAAGCAGGAGGTGGATCGGAAGATTCATAATAATCCGAGTCAAGGTCGGAATCAGAATCCGAATCGGAGTCCACGTCCGAGTTGTCGCCACCCAACAAATCACTGGTCAGAAAAATTCCCGAGGGAACCTCGTCCATGTCATCTTCGACAGGAGGCAAAACTTGTCGGCCCACAAAAGGTTTGGGCTTGGGGCCCGCTTGCGGGAAGGGCGAAGGAGCCTTGACCAACGATTCCGCCGGGCCATCTTGGGTCGGTCCATCTTCAGGACGGCGCCCTTTGCGGCGACGGCGTTTGCGCCGAATTCCCCCTTGTTCGGGAGTGGCCGCATTCTGGCCTTTGGGTTTCTGCCCTTGAACCTGTTTTCGGTCTTGGCGCGGTGGTCCGTTCGAAGGACCTCGCGAAGGACGCTGGTCGCGAGACGGCTGGGGCTCGCGTTTGGGCGGTTCCTTTGGGGCGACGGTTTCGGGGATTTCGGGCCGCCGGTTTTTGGGACCAATCCGAACCTTCGGCTTTTTCTGCTGGCCCTGCGAGCTTTGGGACTCGGACCCGTCCTGAGAAGATTTTCTTTTTTCACCGGCCTGTCGCGGACGGCGTCCAAATTTGGGTTTGCCCGATTTTTCCGACTCCGGAGTTTCGTCAGCCATCAATCTTCCTCCACCGCATCTTCACGCAGAGAGAACGCTTCGCGCAACTCGTCCACGGAAAGCTCTGTGAACAATTCTCCGCCATGTCCCACGATCCGGTCTGCCAAATCTTTCTTGGAAAGGATCATCTGGTCGATCAATTCTTCCACCGTGCCTTGGCAAACAAACTTGTGCACCAACACATTGCGCTTTTGCCCAATGCGGAAGGCGCGATCGGTGGCTTGGTCTTCCACCGCCGGGTTCCACCAACGGTCGAAGTGGAACACATGGCTCGCCGCCGTCAAATTCAGTCCCGTGCCACCGGCCTTGAGAGAGAGCAAGAGCACCGGAGGAGAATCGGCCGCTCCCGATTGGAAGCGATCGACCATGTCGTCGCGTTTGGAGCGCTCGACCCCACCGTGCAAGAACGGAATCTCGACATTCAAATGCGATTTGAGGTATTTGGCGATCAGATCGCCCATTTCCTTGAACTGGGTGAACACCAACGCCTTCTGGCCTTCTTCAAGCACTTCTTCGAGCATTTCGCCCAAGCGCTGGAGCTTGCCCGAGCGCTCGCCCAAATCCGAACCATCGCCCAAGTAGGAGGCGGGATGGTTGCAAACCTGCTTGAGCCGCAACAAAGTGTTCAAAACCATGCCCGACTTGACCTGTTCGTCGTCCCCCGCCATCTCGACGGCCATCCGGTCGACCACCGCTTGGTACAGGGTTGCCTGCTCCCGCGTCAGGGCGCAGAAGACCTTGCTTTCCAGCTTTTCTGGCAAGTCTCCGGCCACATTGGGGTCGGTCTTGACGCGACGCAACAGGAAGGGACCCGTCAAGCGCTTGAGCAAGGCCGCGGCGTTCTCGTTCTTCTCTTGCTGGATGGGCCGAGAGAATTTTTTGCCGAATTGGGCCGCGGTTCCCAAATGTCCGGGAATCAAGAAGTCGTAGATGCTCCAAAGCTCGGAAAGCCGGTTTTCGACCGGAGTCCCGGTCAAGGCGAAGCGCGACGAGGTCTGGATCTTCTTGACGGCCTGGTGCTGGCGCGTCGAGGGATTCTTGATGTTTTGGGCTTCGTCCAAAATGACCCGCTTCCAGGGGACCTTCATCAGGTCTTCCAGATCGCGGTCGGCCAAGCCGTAGGAGACGATCACCAAGTGCATGCGCTTGGCATCGCGCACGAAGCTTTCGCCTTCTTGGCGTTGCGGCCCGTGGTGCAGTCGCGCCCGCAAGCGCGGCACGAAACGGCGCGCCTCGCGCTGCCAGTTGCCCATCACGGATGTGGGACACACCAACAAAGTCGGCATCACTTCTTCGCCCGCCAGGGCGCGATCGATGTCGTCGGCCATCATGGCCAGGACCTGGACGGTTTTGCCCAAACCCATGTCGTCGGCCAAACATCCGCCCAGTCCAAACGCATCCAAGAAGCGCAGCCAGGAAAGTCCTTGTTGCTGGTAGGGGC
>CAIKAA010000322.1 GCA_903825275.1 uncultured Fibrobacterota bacterium
GGGGCATCGCCCCGATCGCGATTCCCTTTGTCGGAAAAGCCTTTGGATCGAGCCGCGAGGCCTACGATTACCTGGTTCGCTCCATCCGCCGATTCGAGACGGTTGAAGGGTATGCGGGGCTTTTAGTGGACCAAAGGTTCCGGAATGTCCGGGTGAAAAGCCTCGATTTTGGGCTTTGTTACGCGGTGGCAGGGGCCAAAGGCGAGTAGATTTGCTCGCCTATGAGCATTCATGAAGGACGTTTCGGCAGCATCCGTCGCCAAAGCCTGGAAGTGCGCGTGGGAACCTCGGTCATCGGTGGGACCCATCCCATTCTGATCCAGTCCATGACGACGACATTGACCAAGGACATCGACGCCACCGTGGCCCAGACCGTGGCGCTGGCCCGATCGGGTTGCGAACTGGTTCGGATCACCACGCCCACCCAGGTCGATGCCGCTTGCCTGGAAGAAATCATGCGAAAGGTGCGCGCCCAGGGAGTGGAGGTACCGGTTTGCGCCGACATCCATTTCCAGCCCGCCGCCGCGTTCGAGGCGGTGAAGTGGGTCGAGAAGGTGCGCGTGAACCCTGGCAATTTCGTGGACGCCAAGACCGCCTACGGGTTCCAGAAGGATTTCGACGACACGAGCTACGACCGGGGTCTCCAGAAAATCGATGACAAATTCCGTCCTTTGGTCAAGATGGCCCGCGAGCGCGGGGTGGCGCTGCGGATCGGGACCAACCACGGAAGTCTTTCCGACCGTATTTTGTCGCGCTGGGGCGACACCCCCGAAGGCATGGTCGCTTCGGCGCTGGAGTATTTGTCGGTTTGCGAAGCCGAACAGTTTGACCAAGTCGTCTTCTCCATGAAATCGTCCAACCCCAAGGTGGTGGTCCAGTGTTACCGGCTTTTGGTCGAACGCCTAGCCACCGGTGGGCACAAGCCATATCCCATCCATCTGGGCGTCACCGAAGCGGGAGAGGGGCGCGATGGGCGGTTGAAGTCGGCGGTGGGGATCGGCGCGCTTTTGTTGGACGGAATCGGCGACACGATCCGGGTGAGTTTGACCGAGGACCCGTTGGCCGAAGTGCCGGTGGCCCGCGAATTGGTCCGCGTCACCCAGCGGCCTTTCGACGGACCCTTGACGGATTTTGGCGGGATGGATCTTCTCATGCCCACCTCTTTGCGTGAATCGATCGATCCCTTCACTTATCGGCGCCGCGAGACGATGCCGGTCCAATTGGGTTCCACGACGATCGGATTGTCGAACCCGGTGCGGGTCGGGGGTGGAATCGGTTCGGAATCCGTCTCGTCCGACCGACCCATCGAGTGGCGCGATGGTTCCTGCGACGTCGTTGCTCTCGACAAGAATTTCGATGTCCAGGAACTGGCAAAGACTCTTTCGGGTGGGAATTTGGTCGAGTTGGATTGTCAAAATCTGTCCGATATCGATTTGATCGTCGCCGCCCTGCCTCCTTCCAATCTCTACTTGATCTCCCTGGATCTTGCCCGGCGCGGTCCTTGGGGGGCGCGTCGCCTGATCGCCGCCTTTGAATCGGCGGGCTTGCGTCCGCCGTTGGTGTTGCGTTGGCGGACGGACGGGACCGAAGGCGACGAACTGAGGCTGGCCGCCACTCTGGGGAGCCTCTTGTGCGACGGCTACGGAGACTCGATCCGATTGTCCAGCGACACGGATGCCGACCTCACCGACCTTTGCTACGACCTGTTGCAATGCGCCAAGGCACGCCGTTCCAAGACCGAGTTCATCTCGTGCCCCAGCTGTGGCCGCACCTTGTTCGACCTGGTGACCACCTCGTCGCGGATCCGCGCCAAAACCGGGCACCTCAAGGATGTGTCGATCGCGATCATGGGTTGCATCGTGAACGGACCGGGCGAAATGGCCGATGCCGATTTCGGGTATGTAGGCGGCACGCCGGGAAGCGTCAACCTGTACGTGGGTCGCGATTGCGTGAAGCGCGGGATTCCCGAAGCCGATGCGCCCGACGCCCTGGTGGCCCTGATCCAAGAGCACGGCCGCTGGACGGAACCGAACCTTGCCTGATCCGGCACAGGAGTCGCGATCCAGTTCTGTTCCTCCGATCACTTTGGTTCTCTGGGACATCGACGGGACCTTGCTCACGGGTGCGGGCGAAGGCAAGCGTGCCTTCTATGCGACCTTGGAGCAAATGTTTCCGGACAAAATCTTTCCCCAAATCGAAATGGCGGGGCGGACAGATTTTGGCATTTGGAACGAAATGATCGGGGCCGCCGAAATCCTGGATGCTCCGCCCTTTTCTGAATTTGGCAAGGCTTACGCCAAAACAATGGCCAATTTTTTGGCCCACAAGCCCCCATCCCCCTTGGCCGGGGCCATTGAAATTTGTCAACGGGTGCATCTCCATCCGAGTTTCCACAATGGGTTGGTGACCGGCAACTTTTTTGAAGGCACACGCGTCAAGCTCGAAGGATTGGGGATTTGGGACCTGTTCAACCTGGACGGCTCACCCATCGGCGGCTACGGCGACGCCGTGGGGGACAAAGGCCCCTTGGCGCTCGAGGCCTTGGGGGAGTGGACGCGTCGTTTCCCGCACCGCAAGGTGAAAGCCGTCGTGGTGGGAGATACTCCCGAAGATGTGCGCAGCGCCAAGGTCGCGGGGATTTCGTGTCTAGGAGTGGCTACGGGGAATTTTTCCCAACAAGAGCTCTTGGAGTGCGGCGCTGCGGCTGCGGTACAAAATTTGTCGGACACGGAAAGTGTTCTCTCTCTATTGGAACGGATCGCCGCGTGAACACCTTTCGCTACCGCCTGCACGGTTTGAGCATGGATCCTCTCGATACCTCCGACCCGGTGGCCAAGGCTTTGCGGGATTGGCGCATCGACCCCGAAGCCCTGGTCCAAGCCACCATCACGCGCGAAAGCGTGGATGCCCGCAAGGCCAACCACCCCGTCAAGCGTTTCACCTTGGAGCTGGTCACCAACAGGCCCTTCCAGCGCCCCATGCTGGACTTGCTGCCAGAACCCGAGCCGGATCCGGAGGATTTGTTGGCGGGCACCTTGGCCTTGCCCGAAACGGTGCATGTGGTGGGGTCGGGGCCGTGCGGGATCGCCTGCGCCATCGCCCTGGCCGAAAAGGGGTATGTCGTGGTGCTGCACGAGCGCGGTGCCGATCTTGCGACCCGAAGCCTCGCCGCTCGGCGCTTTCTCAAGGGAGCCGAACTGGATCCCGAAACCAATTTCCTGTTTGGCGAAGGCGGAGCCGGGACGTTTACCGACGGCAAGCTCACCACCCGCACCCGCAATCGCTTTGTCTTGGCGGCGCTCAAGCAATGGGTGGATGTAGGCGAGGATCCCTCCATTCAGTGGCGCTCCAAGCCGCACCTGGGCACCGATCGCATGCGAGTGCTGGTCGGGGGATTGCGCAAACGCTTCGAGTCGCTTGGAGGTAAATGCCGTTTTCTGTCCCGTCTGGAAGACATCGAGATGGCTTCGGGCAAAGTCGTCGGGGCGACGTTTTCCGGAGTGCGGGAACCTGTCGATGCCCTCGTCCTGGCGATCGGGCACTCGGCCCGCGACACTTGGGAGATGCTGGCCCAGCGCGGTGTCCAATTTGAGGCCAAGGATTTCGCCATGGGGGTGCGCATCGAACATCCCCAGGCGTTGATCGACCGACGCCAATATGGACCCAAGGCCGACACCCGGGTTTTGGGAGCAGCCGAATACTTCCTGTCCTGCAAAAGCGAAACCGGGCCAGGAGCCCATTCGTTCTGCATGTGTCCGGGCGGCGAGGTTCTTCCCACGACCACCGGCGGCACGGAACTGGCAACCAATGGGATGAGCTTCCGGGCCCGTGCGGGGCGGTGGGCGAATTCGGGATTGGTGGTTCCTGTCAAACGGCTCGATCTGGTAACTTGGGCCGCCACCCAGGGAATTCCCGACGACGTCTGGACAGGCGTGCGACTCCAGCAAAAACTCGAACGCGACGCCTACGCGATGGGCGGTGGGGGATTTCGGGCTCCGGCCCAGACGGCGGCGGATTATCTCGATGGAGTCGTTGGACAAAATCTGCCCGAAACGAGCTACGTTCGCGGCCTGTTGCCGGTGGATTTGGCGGGATTGCTTCCGGGATTCATGGCTCTCGAGATCGCCAAGGCACTTTGGGATTTTGACCGCAAAATCCCCGGCTTCATCCGCCATGGTTTGATGATCGCCCCCGAAACCCGCACCAGTTCACCGCTACGGGTGCCTCGCGATCCGAACACCTTGGCTGTTCCAGGAATCGAAGGACTTTACGCTTTGGGAGAAGGTGCGGGGTGGTCGGGGGGCATCGTCACCTCGGCGGCCGACGGATTGCGCCTAGCCGATCGGGCGGCTTCTCGGGTGTAGACTTGGACGCATTTTGTCCTTGGCCCAGCCATTCCTTCATCAAATTCTGGGAGACTTTGATGAAGGGCTGCGCGATGGGTTTGCGATCTGGAGGGGTGGGCTGGTTCATTTTAAAGCCCGATCCCGATTCGGAACATGTAATACCGATTCTCGACGGCACCCGTGAATTTTCCCCCTTCGTCGGCGTAAGTCAGGAACTCGCCGCGAAACAGGTGGACCAAGGTGCCCGACACTCCTGCCGTATAATATCCGCCTTTGACACCAGCGGAGATCCTTCCCACGATGACATGGGGGATCACGGTCTGTTCCCACTCGGCGCCAAAATTCAGTTTGGACAACGGTTTGTAGCCCAGCGTATCCTCCAACAATTCCGTTGTGGACAAGGCGAAATTGATCTTGCGGCTCCATTTGTCGTTGCGTTGGAACCGACGCGGAGCCCATGCCAGGCCCAACGAGAGGTCGGGAGTTTGAAACCTGTCGTAAAGCTTCATGCCGACATTTTGGATGGCACCGCCATAGCGCAAGCCAGGGCTTTGGAACCAAATGAATCCAAAATCCAATCCATGTCCCCAATCTTCGGAACGACGGATGTTGGAAAGCGATTTGAAGACCATTCGGGTGGCACCCTTCTGGCCTTCGTCCTGCAGTTGGGTCACATCGTATTCGCGGGTCTCGTCCGTTTTGGCCACGATGCGGTATCCAAACCCAAGGTTCAATCGATCATCGATAAAAGATCGAGACGTCGCGGCTTCGGCGGCAATCGTGGATGTGAGCCGGATTCCTGCTTTGGGGGTCAAGGCACCGCGATCGATTTGAAGGCTCATGGTGTTGTCGGACCAAATCGCCGCGCCGTAATTTCGAACCGCGCCTCCCATGTCGATCGAGGTGTGGACGGGGATCGGGAGCCGATCAAACTGATAAATTTCGTTGAACAACTGCTGGTTTTTCAAAAGCGATTTTGGATCCTTTTGGGCAGAGTCCATGGTCGTTTTATTGTTGTCGTAAAAATGGTAGAGCCTCGACAGCAAGTTGGGGTCCAGTTCGGCACCCACACCCAGTCCCCAAGTGTCGATCGCATTGCGTTTGTAACCCAGGGTGTCTAGGGGCATACAAGATCCCTTGAACCCCAGTTGGGACAAGCCGGCAGGGTTTTGGTGCACCGCATCGGCATCGTCGGAAATTGCCACGCCAGCGCCACCCATGCCCAGGGAACGCCAGGAGCGATCCAGAGGACCGGCAGAGGCGGCTACTACCCACAAGAATAGGAGCAGGAATTTTTGGATTGGATAACGGTTAGAGCTTGACATTGTCCCAGCACCCTCCCACGATCTTCCTTCCCAGGAGGACCCGATTTCTTGCATCGTTGACGGCCAACACTTTTTTGCGGACTTCGATGATCGCCAGTGTCTTCACCTCTTCATATTTATCCTCGCCCGGCTTGAGATTGGGTTTGCCTTCTTGGGCCAGCACCCGGGTCCAAATCGTGTCGTTTCGAACTCCCTCGCTGGAATCGCTTGGCGAGACCCATCGCAAACCTTTGAAGAGCTGGGTGACTGCATTGCTTCCCGCGTAGGTCAGGGATTGGAGATCGTCGTCCAGGGGCAATTCCGGATGATTAATTGGATCGTTGGTGGTGGGGATGACCCGGAGTACTTCGGTGCCCAAAGAGTCCACGATTTGCCAGGCGTCGTGACGGAATCCGTCACGGGGAGTCAGTTCTGCCAATACTCCAGCAGCTACGGGAGATTTTGACCGAATTCCCACGCGACCGTCATCGTCTTTCAAGCCGTCGCCGTCGTTGTCCAAGCTGTCGCCAAAAACCTCTTCGTTGAGGCAACCATCCCCATCGTTGTCCAAGCTGTCGTTGATCAAAAAGAAGTTGGTGGAAGCACCGAGCTTTTGGATGAAACTTTTGGCTTGGGAGTTCAGGGAATCGGTGTACTTGGCGCCGCTGGTTCCAGAGCTCGTCCCACCTGTGGATTGATTTCCGATGAGCTTGTTCAAGAGGTTCGAGTCTTGGGAGATCGTTTTGACGTTGTTGAAAATTCCGTTGATGTTGTTGCGGGTCGTGGAATCTATGGCTCCTGTTGTAGAATCCATTTTTCCCTGGCTCAGAAGTTTATCCGCGTCTAATTTGATTCCTCCTCCACCAGCGGCCAGCGACATGAGCTTCAATCCCGCCAGCTCACCCGGTTTGATCACTGTGTCCGCATTGACGTCGATCAGCCCGAAGTAAGATTTGTTGTTGTAGATGGTGGACAGTTCGGTGAGCACCAAGCCGCTGGAGAAAACATGGTCCGTCTTGCCCAGTGAATCCCGAACCCGAAATCGGTTGTAGATCGAGGCCACGCGCATCAACGGCCTGTACAAGTTGGTCAAGCGATCTGGTCCCAATCCAACCAAATAGTCCAGCTTGGCCGAGTCGGCCATCTTGCTCAAGGTGTCGGCGATGTCCACCACGTCGGCCAGGTTGAAACTGTCCTTGCCGAGTGACGCCTTGGCCAAGCCGTGCCAGGCCAGAGATTTTCCCGAATCGATGGCCAAGGCGGTTGAAAAGTCGTGGAAGGCGTCGACGAACCGAAGCGAACGCAAGGCCTCTTGGCCGGATTGGATGTAGTCATCCGCCGATCCTTCGGTGGTGTCTCCGGTTCCCGATGGATTGAAGATGTTGCAGGCACCGATGACGATCAATCCGGCGAGTGCAAGAAGTCTCGGAATCCATGAAGGTTTGAAAGGGGTCATTGGCGGTCTCCTGAGCGAAGATTGTCCCATTCCTCCCGAAGCGAGGCAACCCCAGAAATCCGATCTTGCGAATTCTTGGTGGGGGCTCCTTGGTCGACTTTCCGGGTCGGTCCAAGAGAGGACCGATCATCCAAAGGCGGAATCTTGATTATTCTGGTTGTCAAGTCAACCCGTTCTTTGCAGGACGTGGTGGGTAGCGAGGGGGGGGCGTTTGCTGCCAAAAATCAATATTGGCCAGGTGATGGTTTGTCCCCGATGGACAAAAATCGGTTCATCCTGGTTGGGCGAAACGCCTGGACCTTCGAAAAATCGTCTGCTACGCAGCGGTCAATCGGCAAACGATTTCGATCAGTTCGGTCAATCGGAAAGGCTTGGGAAGCACTCCCGAGAACCCGTACCGCAGTGGGTCCTCCAAAAAGGGATCGTTGGAATACCCGCTGCAGAC
>CAIKAA010000323.1 GCA_903825275.1 uncultured Fibrobacterota bacterium
CATGGTGCCAAAGGCAAATTCCTTGGCTTCGGGGATGGTGGCGTAATAGGAGTGGGCCTTGGTCGTCATTTTCGTGAGGGCTGGGAAATTGACGATCTTGCCGTTGGTGAAGGAGCCTTCCAGGTTGGCGGTGAGCTTTTTCGAAGCCTCGCGGATGGGGGCTTTCACGCTGGCGTCTACCGAGGCATTTCCTTTGCCATAGAGCTTGTCATGCAGGTTGCGAGCGGTGCCCTCGGGAAGCCGGTCCTTCATGCCCATCAGAACTTCGTGGATTTGGACGCCGGATAGATTGGCCTTGAGGCCCAGGTCCAACATCTTGCGGTTGCGCAAATCGAGGTTGAGCGATTGCGCGATGGCGCCTTCGGCGACAGAACCTGTCAGGTTCTCGGCAAAGAGTCCGCCCGCCAAATTGGTCTTGGCCGAGACCTTGGAGATTTTCAACCCCATGGCTTGGATGAGTGCCGCATCGAAGGTCGCGCTTAGGTTGACCAGCGGAAGTTCGGGCAGCTCTTCGGGGAGCTCGGACGGCGCCTTGGTGGTGGTGTCGGGGGCCGGCAGGAACTTGTCGACATCGATGAACTTCGACCTCGCTGCGACCTGGACCGAGGTGATCTTGCCTTCGGCCAATTTGGGCAGGACCAGTGCCAGCCAATCGGTGACCTTGGAGTCGATCGAGAGGTCGGTAGGACCCATCTGCAGGGCGATCTTGGCGCCCAACGAGGTGTTGGCAAGGCTTGCGGTGCCGTTGACCACGGCTCGATCAGGCATTCCCTGGATCTTGGCCGAAACCTGGTCCAAGGTCGCATCGCCTTGGATTTCCAATCCGGCTGGATTGGCAGGGTCGAGACGGCCTTTGCCCGACACCTTCCACCCGAGAGTACCGGCGGGTTTCAGGCTGTCCAATACCGGGACCAACGGAGAGAAGATTTGGGCAAAGGCTTGCAGGTCGACCTTGCCTTGGGCCAAAAGGTGGCGCAGGAAGGGCTTGCGTTTGGAATGGGGTGGAACAGGTAGGCTATCGACTGCCAGCTCCAGCGAGCCGGGGGCGGTGTTCAAAAGCCACGAGGTGCTGTCGATCACCACGCTTTGAGTCGCGACAAGGTGAACGGCTGTTCTTAGGTTGGTCAGCTTGGCGGGAAGCCCTTCGACCGAGGCGGCAAAGTCGCGCACATGCAGGGATCCGTCCACCGAGGGGATCGAATTGGGCGAGACCTTGCCTTTGGCCTGGAAGTCGGCGTCGACCAAACCGGACAGGGCAAGCTTGGACAGAGCGGGATTCAGGCTTTTGGGGATTTCCGCCAGCAATTTCTTGAGGTCGACACTGCCGTCGGTTCCAAAGTGCAAGTCCAGATCGGGGGTGACCAGAATGTTGGAGGCCTTGCCAGACAGTTTGACGGCCACATCTTGGAGCTTGGCCTTGATTTCGCGAATCTCGACCGAGGCACCGGGCAGGTTCAGGCTCAGGTCATGGCTGACGAACAGGCGGATGCCGCCTTTTTTGACCGGGAAACCTTGTCCGGAAACCGAAATGTCCGAGATGGCAAGCTCGCCCTTGGTCGTTGCGTTTTGGAGCGCCTTGTCGGTGGCAAACGAGGCCGACTGCTGGATTCCACCCAGCTCGATTTCGCGCTTGGCCTTGCGATCCACATAGGCAATCGAGCCATTTTCGATCGCGAACCGCTTCACCGAGAGCGGGAAGGGAAGTTCCAGAGCTTTGACGGAGTCCGGCTTGGGGGCGGTGGTGTCTTTGGGCCCACCCAGGCCATCCAGCGAGGTGCGGCCATCCGGCAACACTTCCAGGCGAATTTTGGGTTCCCGGAGGGTGATTTCATTCACGACCGGTGAAAATTTCACCAGGCTCATCAACGAAAGCTTGACGTCCAAGGCCTTGAGCGACACCAAGGGCTCCTTGGAGAAGGCGCTGTCGGGATTGTTGGCCACCGAAAAATCTTCAAGGGTGACCCCAAGAAAGGGAAAGACCCGGAGCTTGGCCGACCCCAATCCGATCTCGCGATGGGCCAATTTCCCGGCGCGATCCAAAACCATGTCCTTCACTTTGGAAGGGGGAAACAAGAGCCAAAGTGCGGCCAGTGCGGCGATCCAGAGGGTCAGCAGCGTGCCGCCGCCGATGAGAACAATCTTCCAGGTGCGCTTCATAAGGCATCTCCTTCGAGTTCAAAGTCACTGTGGTGCTTAAAATAAAGCCCAAACCCCATACTTTGCGGATCTTCCGCGGATTGTCTCGATGATCACAGGGAGTGACGGAACCTTTTTTGGATACTCCCTTTCGGGGCGACGTTTTAGGCGAGAACCTGGAAAAGAGACGAAGTATGGATGAAGTGGAAATTTGGAAAGAGTTCGGCTTCGAGTCGGCGCACCGCCTTCCCCATGTGGCCGAAGGACACAAATGCGGACGGCTGCACGGCCATTCGTTCCTCGTTCGCCTGACCTTGCGCGGTATTCCCGGTCCTCACACCGGCTGGATCATGGACTTTGCCGACTTGAAACAAGCCTGGAAACCTCTTCATGATCTTCTCGATCACCGCTACTTGAACGAAATTCCTGGCCTGGAAAATCCCACCAGTGAGGTCTTGGTCCGTTGGATTTGGAGCCGCCTGGCCCCGGGTTTGCCCGAATTGTGGGAAGTTTCGGTTCGGGAAACATGCACGGCCGGATGTATTTATCGCGGACGGCAGAAGAATGCGGTAGAATAGGGCCTCAATGAAACGATCCGATCTTGCTCTTTTGGGAGCTGCCGTCGTTTGTGGCGGGGTATTCCTGGCATCGCTCGACAAATTGTGGCCGGTGACGGATCTCGACCTGCAAATCCCTGCCCAAAAGCTGTTGTCGGTTGCCTTGGAACACCAAGCCGTCACCGGCCTCAAGCTGACCGATTGGACCTGGGCAACCCAGGTTTCCCTCGACGAGTCGGCCCTGTCCTGGCTGGAACGAGGCCACGACCGCGTTGAATTGCGCCGGCTTTTGCAAGAGGGCCTTCCCGTCTACCAGCACGAGATCCAATTCAAGCAGCGAGGTCAACCGGAAGTGGCGACCTTCTGGGTGCATCCCGAGGTGGGGTTGGTGGGGTGGCGCCGGACCATGGAAGACGATGTCCGGGGAGTGCGGATCGATTCCCTGAGCGCCTGGAATTTGGGGAGAATGGCGGTTCGCGAACATTTGGGGATGGAACTGACCGGTTGGGAGTTGCGCCGCCATGACGAACGCAAACTTTTGGATCGAACCGACCACGCCTTTGTTTTCGAGCGCACCGTGGAGCCCGGATCCAAAGTGCGGGAACGGCTGAGCGTGGAGGTCGCCGGAAATTTGGTCCGGGAAGCGCGTCTGATCGTGGTCGTGCCGCCCGCATACTTGCGCGGGGAACGCGAAAAGCATGTCCCCGAGTCCTTCCTCCAAACGGTGGCGTTTACGGTGTTTGCCTCGATGGGGGTGGCGGCCTTCTTGTACATGCTTTGGGGATTGAGGAAAGGCTTGGTGGGGCTGAAAACCCCGATGATCGGATCGGCGGTGGTGCTGGTCTGCTTGGCCGCTTCGCGCCTTTGGCGCGAGTACCGGATCTTCGAATTGTGGGACCCGCTGGGTCCTCGCGCGATGGCTGCCGCCAAGGTGTTGATGACAGGACTTGTCGGGGATCTGCTTCCCGCGATTTTGGTGTTTTCCTTTTTGGCGGCATCCGAGGCGTTGGACAGCCAGACGCTTCGGCCCCGGGGGAACGCGTTGCGTCGGTTCTTGGAATTGCGTTGGAGCCATGCCGACGTGGGCCAAGCCTCGCTGCGCGGCTTCTTGTTGGGGTGGGTTGCCGGAGGGGTGCTGGCGGGAGCGACCTGGCTCCTCTCGCACCTGACCGGATCGCTGGTGGAAATGCAGCCGCGAGGGTTCTTCTTCCACAGCATCAATTCATTGCACCCGACCTTGCTGATGGGCGTGTTCTTCCTGCAGATCGCCTTGGTGGAAGAGCTCGGGTACCGGTATTTCGCGGGCAACGGGTTGTTGAAAATGGGATTCAAGCCGCTGGTCGTTGCCCTGGTTCCGGCTTTGATTTATGGCGCGGTCCATTCGGGACTCAACTTCTTGCCACCCGCCGAGCCGTGGTGGGCCCGGTTGATCCCCATCACCCTGGTTGGATGTCTATGGGGATTGGCCTTTGTGCGATGGGATGCCCTGACGGTGGTGTTGTCGCATTGGGCTTGCGATCTGTTCTTGTTCAATCGAGTTCGCTTGGCCAGCAGTGACCCCTACACCCGTTTGGGGGCCATCGCTTGCATTTCGCTTCCCTTGGTTCCGGCGGTCGTGGTGTTGTCGATCCGGCTTTGGAAACAGGCTTCGACAAAAAGTGTCCTCAAGTCCAGGGTGCGCCCTTGATCTTCGCCAAGCAGGAGCAGGTCCAGCTCGGAGAAATGATCTGTCCGGTCTCGGGCCGGACTTTTGTCACACGGCCCGAGTGGTCGTTGAAATCCTCCCACCATTCGTACCGTTTCGGGGTTTTGGATGGCGAAATCATCCTTTGCCAAAGTTGTGGACGAACCTACGCCGAAGACATCCTCCAGTACTGCCGAGTCCTGGAATCCATTTTACTGGAGTTTCGCAAGCCCGGGCGAAAAATGGTGTTGTTGGAGGATTACACCCACTTGGGTGCGACCGACAACGCCTCGCGTCAAATTTTTATCAAGTTCCAATTGGCCCATCAGGAAGAACTGCACGGGATCTTCTTCTTTGGCATGAACTCGTTCCTCAAACTTTTCGTGCGGCTGACCCGGCGGCTTTTTTCGCTGCGAATGGTGTTCGATTCCTGCAAGCACTACGAAGACGCGCTGTCCCAGGCTCACCGCTTGTTGGGAAGGCCGCTAAGCCGCAAGAAATCGCCCTCCATCGAAGGCACGACCACTTGGGAGGGGGTGTCACTTTCTGTCAAATTCCATTCCTTGGACCCACGGCGCATTTTGCGCTTCGAATTCCAGGGACGTTTGACCAAGGTGGATTTGCCCGAACTCGTGCGTGCCACCGAAGCCTTTTTGCTGCGCCAGTCGCTCCAGGCAAACCAATACTTGAAAGTGGTCGATTACACCGAGGTGAAATCGGTCGAATGGGGCGCGTTGTTCGGCTTCGCCCGTGAATTGAACCGGTTTGACCAGCTCTTCCCCCCGCGCCGTCATCTGGTCCGCGGGTTTCCTTGGAAATGGAGATTGATGCTGGCTTTCTTGAATTTGGATTTCCTGCGCCGCATTTCTTTCATCCCCACCAAAGCGGATTTGGAACCTCACCTTAGCCTCGTCGCGGCCCAGGCCTTTTCGGATTCCGAGGGAGGTCCGGTCCAAGGTTTCTTCAGCAGGCTCCAAGCTTTCTTCTTCAGGGACGAATCGAAGGTCGCCCAAACCTTGATGGAATTTATCGGCGAAATCCAATGGGATTCCCCCACAACCGGGGTCAACCCCTATCCGCCCCACCACCCCTTCCACCAGGTGGCTACTAGCCTTTTGGTGGTCAAAGCGGATTTCGACCAATTGATCAGCGATCGGGATCGGCGCGAGAAGGAATTGGAAAGTGCTCGCGAACGCGCCGAGGAATCCAATCGTCTCCAGGCGAGGTTCTTGGCCAACGTGAGCCACGAGATTCGAACGCCCCTGAACGGCATCATTGGGATGGGCGAGATGATGGCGGGCACTTCCCTAAGCCCCCAGCAAGGCGATTTGCTGCAAACCATGCGGCAATCGGGCCAAGGGTTGCTCACGGTGATCAACGACATCTTGGACCTGTCGCGGATGGAGGCCGGGGAATTCCACCTCACCAGCCAGTCCTTCGATGCCTCGCAGCTTTTGGAAGATGTGGGACGGATGTTGGGGTACCTCGCGACCAAGAAGGGGCTGGATTGGCAGGTCCGCAAGTTTTCTGAACTCCCCGGTTCGCTCAAGGGAGATCCGGTCCGTTTGCGACAGATTTTGATCAATTTGGGAGGCAATGCCGTCAAGTTCACGGAGCGTGGCACCGTGACCATGGAGGTGCGACGGGTGGGCACCACGGCGTCGGGCGTGGTGCTGCAATTTCAAGTGGAAGACACTGGACCCGGGATTCCTCCCGATCGCATCGGGGAGTTGTTTCTTCCCTTCCGGCAGATCGATGGATCCCTGTCCCGCCGCCATGGTGGCACCGGTCTGGGGTTGGCGATCGCCCACAATCTGGTGCGCCAAATGGGGGGGAACTTGGGGGTGGAAAGCACGCCCAAGGGTTCGATCTTCACCTTCCGTTTGGTCCTGCCCCTGGGCGAACCGTTGGCGACCCGCATCGAATCGTCGTTTGGGGAGAGCGTTCCCTTGTCGGGACGGATTTTGGTGGCCGAAGACAATCGGGTCAACCAAAAGGTGGTGATGGGGCTTTTGGGCAAGCTGGGCATGGAGGCCGACATCGCGGAAAATGGACGTTTGGCCATCGATCGGCTGGCGGCCCATCCTGGGGAATACCAGATGGTTTTGATGGACATCCAAATGCCCGAAATGGATGGATTGGAAGCCGTGAAACGATTGCGAGCGGGGGAAGCGGGCGAAGAAGCGCGGCGGATTCCCGTAATCGCCGTCACCGCCCACGCCATGGAAGGCGACCGCGAACTCTTTTTGGAGCAGGGGATGGACGATTACCTGTCCAAGCCTCTGCGATTGAACGAACTGCGAGCCACGGTGGAAAACTGGCTTTCGGTGGAGAGGAACTGAGCCATGGCCATTTTGCATGCCCATCCCCACAGTCCGAGCCGGGCCGAGCGCCGATTTGCGGAGGCTTGTCAAAATTTGTCTGCCGGATGGCACGTATTCTTTGGCGTCGAATGGACCCGACCAGGCACCCAAGGCGAGGCCGATCATTCCGGGGAGATGGACGCGGTTCTTTATCACCGCGACCACGGATTGTTGGTCGTGGAGGTCAAGGGCGGAGGGGTGCGGCGCGATGGCGAGCGATGGGCGAGCCTGGGGCGCGACGGCTGGCACTCCATCAAAAACCCCCTGGAGCAGGTCCGTACCTCGGCGTTCTACCTGATCCACGAATTCAAGGAGCTTTCGCGCCACCACCCTTCCGAGGGCTACCCCTTGGTGACTTGGGGCCTGTGTTTTCCCGACGTGGAATTGAAACGCGACGAATGGCTGGGGCAGGATTTGCATCCCTACCAAATTTTGGCGCGGGGCGATTTGGGCAAGCTGGAAAAACGGGTGATCGATTTGTTGGCCCGCTCGGGACAAGGGTTGCATCGACAAAATCCGTCCGAGTGGTTCGAGTCCAAACTGTTGGAGCGATTCCACCCGTGTTTCTCCCTGATGCCACCCGCCCGCGAAGTGTTGGCCGAAGAAGGCGAACAGATGCTGCGCGCCACGGCTCACCAGCAACAGTTTTTGTCGGCGGCCCGCTCCATCCCAAGACTGGCGGTGGAGGGCTGCGCTGGTTCGGGAAAATCGGTTTTGGCGGCCGACCGGGCAAGGCTGTTGGCCCGCGACGGGGAGTCGGTCTTGCTGTTGTGCTACAACCGGCTTTTGGCCGAGAAATGGCATTCTGATCCGGGATTGCACGGGGTGTCGGTGGGAACCTTCCACGAAGTGGCTAGGCGGTGGATCGAGTCCGCCCGGCTGGATTGGCCCGACTTGGAACGGCTTGGGATCGAGGAATTCGACGCCCGCATCCCCGATCTGTTGCGAGAGGCCCAGGCACGCGGGGTCCAGGGGCGGTACGCGGCGGTGGTCGTCGACGAGGGGCAGGACTTTCGCAGCGAGTGGTGGCCGCTGGTCCAGGGTTTTTTGGAGACTCCAAC
>CAIKAA010000324.1 GCA_903825275.1 uncultured Fibrobacterota bacterium
AGGATCCAAATGTTTAATCTGTCCATCCCCTGGTGGGAATTTCTGGTTCGCGCGGTGGTGGTCTACGGATTTTTGCTGCTGATACTGCGGATTGGGGGGAAACGTCAACTCGGCCAGCTCTCGCCCTTTGACTTCGTGCTGGTTTTGGTGGTCAGCAACGCCTTGCAAAATTCCATGAACGGTGGCGACAATTCCCTGGTTGGTGGCATGATCTCGGCAGCGGTTTTGGTGGCGCTCAACGCAGGTCTTGCTTGGTATTCCCGCAAAAGCCGCCGCGCCGAACACCTCTTGGAAGGGGTGCCGAGAGTTTTGGTCCACAATGGGAAAGTGTTCGAATCGGTTTTGCGCCACGAGAACATCACCCGCACCGAATTGGAAGCGGCGTTGCGCGGGGCGGGCGCGCTGGAGGCATCGCAAGTGCATGTCGCCATGCTGGAAGTGACGGGGCAGATCACGGTTCACCTGCGGGTGAGGGCCTAGGCTTCCGTTGGGCGGGATGGGTTTGGAAAACCTTCTCTTTTGCCATTACCTGTTTGGAGGATTTTTAAGGCCAAAGGGCCTCGGGTTTTTCGGAGCCGAGCGGGTCCGAGGATGCTCTGGGGGTTTCCCACCCCCAGGCCCCGGGTGCCCTCACCCCATTCCCCTCTCCGACAGGCGGAGAGGGGCGACTTGTCAGCGGAGAGGGGCGCCGACGCAGGTCAGCGGGGTGAGGCGCCAAAAAGCAGCGGACGTGGGAGGGCTGTGGAGAATCCCATCATCGGCGCGCCCGCCTGCTTGCTGGTCCCTGAGTGCCGGCCCATGGCCGGTGTATCGAAGGGCGGCAAGACGGCGGGGATGTGGACACGTCGTTTAGGGAGGCGAAGGTAGTGCGCTGCGGCATTGGGCAGGGCACCTTTCGGTGCCAAGACAACGCAAAAACTGGCCGCCAAACTACCTCGTGTTCAATGCCGGAAACGCTCGCAGATGGCTTGGTAGAAATTCAGGGTTTGGGCGGCGATGGCTTGCCAGCTGAATTTTTCTTCCACGCGGCGGCGGGAGGCGTCGCCCAAGCGACGGCGCAGGTCAGGATTTGTCAAGATGCGGTTCATCGCATCGGCCAGGCCTTGGGCGAAGCGGTCGGGGTCGCGGGCTTCGGGATCGGTCGCGGAGGTCGATTCGATGTCGACCAGGTATCCGGTTTCGCCTTCCACGACGATTTCGGGGATGCCTCCGGTGCGGGTGGCCACCACCGGAGTGCGGCTGGCCATTGCCTCGAGGTTCGTGATCCCGAACGGCTCGTAGATGCTGGGGCAGCAGAATACCGCCGCGCCCGCATAGACACTGGGCAATTCCTTTGGCGACACCGCCTCGCGCACCCACACGACGTTGCCGCGCTTGGCGCTCAATCGACCCACCCACTCTTCTACTTCCTTGGCCATTTCGGGGGTGTCGGGGGCGGCGGCGCACAACACGACTTGGGCCGAAGGATCGAGTTTTTCGGCGGCTGCCAAAAAATGTCGAATCCCTTTTTGGCGCGTGATCCGGCCCACGAACAAGGCGTAGGGCTTGGTCGCATCGATCCCCAACCGAGCGAGCACGGCCGCATCGGGAGCCGCGCCAAATTCGTCGGGATTCACTCCGTTGTGGATCACCCGCACCTTGGCGGAATCGACTTGGTAGGCCGCTTGCACGTCCTTCGACATTTCCTGCGACACGGCCACCACCCCGTCCGCATTCTGGTAGGCGGTTCGTTCGATCCAACAAGACAAATTGTAGCCACCCACCCCCAACTGTTCGGCCTTCCAGGGACGCGACGGCTCCAAGCTGTGGGTCGTGAGCACCAAGGGCACGTTTTGGGTTTCTCTCACCAGGATTCCGCCCAAATGGGTGTACCAAGTGTGGCAATGGACAATCTGGGGCCCACGGGTGCGGGAGGCCATTTGCAGATTGCGCGAAATGGCGTTCAAAGCGCTGGCGTGCGACTTCTCGCGGGGCTGGAGGGGATGAGGCAAGGGAATGCCTTCGACCACCAGCGGGCCGGTCTCCTGGAGCTGGTCGCCAAAGCACAACACCTCGACCTCGCATAGGCGAGACAGCTCGCGGCTTAGGTGTTGGATGTGGACTCCCGCTCCGCCATAGACGTTGGGAGGGTATTCGTTGGTCA
>CAIKAA010000325.1 GCA_903825275.1 uncultured Fibrobacterota bacterium
CTGGTTGGGCTTTCAGTACGGAAGCTTTCCTCCAATGTGAAAATTTGTTTTAGAACGGGTTTGAACTCTGTAACTTTCGCTTTCGAAGTAGCCTGCATAAATCTTGGGATCGCCAGCGCTGCCAAAATGCCGATGATCACGATCACGACCATCAATTCTACGAGGGTGAATCCCTTTTTGAGCGACTTCATGGTTTACTCCTTGGTTTGCCGAGGGGGTTGCCTCGATCATGGTCCAGTAGTACATCACAGGTCGTGCCAAACCGGAAAAATTACGGGGGAGCGCCAACGCTCCGGCAATAACTAAAAAAACCAAAAGAGCAACAGATCTGACACGGAGACTATGATTTAGCTTATCGGCAAAAGGCTGGCAAGGGTTTAGGGTTTGGCTTCTCTGAATTGGCATGTCTTGTGGTTTCAGAGGACTCTTAGGTTGGCGTTGCAGTATTTGAAGAGCTTGTTTTTAACGAGGCTCAGAGCGAGCGTGGTGAAATTTCTGGCACTTCCAAGCAAGGGCAAGTCCTTTAAAATGGTTTTTGCCGCCCTCCGGGCGGCATGCATTCACGGGGCCGCTGCCCGCTGCCCCGTGACCCCCTTGGGCCAGAGGGCCGCTGTGCGGCGCCCCTCTGGACTCCCGCGCACCAGGGGGGCTCGTCTCTCCAGGTCGCCTGCTGGGTTTTCCTCCATCGGCCTAGCTCGGCCGATGGACCGGTGGCTCCCCTCCGAATCAACTCACCCCCCTGGACCCCCAATTGGTGTTTTGGTTTGGAAACCAACATTCCTCTCACTGGCTGCGCTGCACCACGCTCGATCTGACCTACAAGATCCGTCCACATCCCCGCCGTCTTGCCCATGGCAAGTAGGCGGGCGCGCGGACGGTTGGATTCTTCGCAATCTTCCCACGTCCGCCGCTCTTTGGGATCCAAGGGCGACAGCCCTGGCACGCAGGGATTCCCGACGGGGGATCGTGCAATCCCCCTTGGGCCCGGGTCTGGGGATGGGTAATCCCCAGAACATCCTCGGAGCCGGCAGGCTCCGAAAAACAAAGGGGCTGTTAGGCCCCGCAACAAATTGCTTCTGACGATCAGATTTCCGTTCTCCTTTTGGTGGATCTGCGGTATAGATTCATGCGAAGCGACTTCTCGACGCAACAAGCCTTGACTAGGAAAAATTTGTCTGCGAGATCGGTTTCCGGGAATGTTCCTGCGGGACTAAAACTGCCGTGGGACAGGCTCATCAACTGGAAGGCTTTTGACACACTCGAAGGCAATGAAACGGTTGAAGGAGGGTGATCATGATCGCGAACCAAGATCCAAACGAAAATCAATTGCAGTTGCAAATATTGACCTTGCTGGAGGAGCTGCGAAAAATTGACACTGAGATCGAAAAGCTAGAGGAAGAGAAGAAATCATTGCAGGACAGAATGTGTCGTATTGTCCCGCCAATTTTCCGTGAGAAGCTTCGAGGCTGGGTTCCGAAAGTGGGGGAATCAGCTGTTATAATCAATTGTTTACAACAAGCTTGCTACGAAATCATTGTCACCAAAGTGGATGGAGCAACAGTGCGCGCCAGGGAAGGGGACAAAAACTGCTTTCACACGTTTGAAATCCTGATGCCTGCTGAAAATTACGAACAACCGGTATTTGTGGTCTCGGTTGCGCTTTATCAGGAGCTGAAACCCATCCTTGATTTTCGGTTCTTGCCAACATACATCGAACGAGGGAAAGATTACAGGAGTGACATTCCGTCATGGGCCTAAGCTTGGATTCGATCGTGTGTAGGCCAGCTTGGAAAAACTCAAATGAACCCCTACCCCCCTCGCAGCCAATCGGCCAAGCCGTCTTCGCCCAACACCATGGCGAGTTTGCCATCTCCCAGCATGGCGGCACCGGCGAAGATGCCGCCTCCGCGACAGAATTCTTCCACCGGCTTGATCACGGTTCGCTGAACCCCGAGGGCTTCGTCGACCTGCAACACGAAGGTCTGGTCCTTGGCGCGAATCCGTACGAAAACACCTTCGGATTCCTTGATGGGTGGGGTTTGGAGGAGGGAGGACGTATCCACCATGCGCAGGATTTCATTGCGGAAGTAGATCGTCGAACCTGCACCCGCGATCCTTGAAATTTTTGCCGATGTGACAGGAAATGTCTCTACAACGGTCCGCATGGGAAGCACAAAGCGTTCTCCTCCGCAGCGGAACAAAAATCCATCAGAAATCCGGGTCGTGATGGAGCGCGGCAACACCACCTGGAAAATGCTGCCTTTGCCTTGGGTGGTCTTGACTTCGATTCGCCCCCCGGCGCCCTCGATCTCGCGCTTGACGACATCCATGCCCACCCCGCGACCTGAAATGTCGGTGACTTCCTTGGCGGTGGAAACTCCGCTGCGAAAGAGCATGGCGATGGCCTCCACCTCGCCGAAAGGAGCTTCGGCGCGGACCAACCCCAGTTCGACGGCTTTGCGACGCAATCCTTCCATGTTCAAGCCGCGACCGTCGTCGCTGACTCGCAAAACCAACGATTCTTCCAACTCCACGATGGCCACCTCCAAAACGCCCTGTTGGGGTTTGCCCGCCGAGAGGCGTTCCTGGGGTGTTTCCAATCCGTGGTCGCAGGCATTGCGCACCATGTGCATCAGGGGGGCATCCAACAATTCCAAGTAAGACTTGTCGATGCGGACGTCTTCTCCGGCGGTGCGGACTTCGATTTTTTTTGCCGTCTTGCCGGCGACGTCGCGGGAAAGTCGCGGGACTTTTTGAAGCAAAGGACGAGCCTCGGTCCGACGCAGGTCCATGACTCCGCTGGAAAGGTGGGAAGACAAGTGCCCGAAGAGTTCCATGGCTTGGCGCAGGTCTGACGCGAATTCTTCGGCAAGGCCCGACTCCACCATGCGTTTGCCCAAATACCGGAATTGTTCTTCCAGGCCCATCAACTCGCCCACTTGCTCCAGGAAGCGATCGACGCTCTCTTCGGCAATGCGCATGGTGCGGCTGGAATTGTCTTTTTTTGCTGCAGGTTGTTCTTGGGAAGGCTCTGGGAGAACAATGTCTGGGATCGGAAAATTGGTCGAGGGACTGTCGAAAATTTCCACCCGCGCCGGGGCGACGAGCAAATGCGACTTTTCCAAAATCATTTCGCGCGCAAGTGGATCGAGTCCGACCGGGCTGTTCGCGAAAGTTTTTGCGATCTCGATCATTTCTGTCAAGACAGAATTTGACGTTGGGTCGGCGGCTGATTTCGAGAGCTCTTCCAGATAGAAGAAGAATTGGGCTTCCTGGTTTGGATTCAGTTTTTTTTGGCTGGAGGAACGGAGCAAAACATCCAGTTGGTGGAGCAAGTTCTTGTCGAGAGGGGAAACCGGCAAAGTCGTAGGTCCATCGGGTTTCAATCTCGCCAGAATGGACTGGCCCGCTGGCTTGTGGTCGGAGGGAAGCTTTGCCAAGAAGGTTTCGAATTGAGAATAGACCTCCCGGGAAACCGTGAACAGGTTTTGGGTTTGGGGATTGCTTTCAACTTCCGATTCCAGGCTTACCAGCAAGAGGATGAAATCGTCCTCGTCCTCGAATTCCTTTTGCTCGTCGCGGACCTTGGCCAAAATGGTCCGCAGCGCGTCCAGACCCTTGAGCAAAAGGTTGCAGAGAGGATGGTCAATCCTTCTTCTTCCTTGCCGGACAAGATCCAAAAGCGATTCCATGCGATGGGAAATGTCTTTTACCCGCATCAGACCGAAATAAGCGGCGTTGCCTTTCACCGAGTGGACGGGACGGAAGATGGAATCGACGATTTTGAGGTCGTCGGGATGGGTCTCGAGCTTGACGAACAGGCTTTCGATCCCGCTCAAGGATTCGAGGGATTCGTCGATGAAATCCAGGAGAAGTTCTTTGTTGACTTCGGGAATCAAGGACATCAGGGTCGTCCCTTCATGCCGCGCAATTCCAACAACTTGCGTTCCCATCGTTCATGGAAGGCAAAAGCATCCTCGACGGCCTGATCCAATTCCGACAAATCTTGGAACGGCTTGAAGATGCAGGTATCGGCGCCTTTTTGCATGCAGGACAAGGCGTTTTCAAGGGATACATATCCAGTGATCATGATGGCGCGGGTCATGGGGTATTCCTTGCGCATTTGGCGCAGCAATCCCATTCCGTCGAGCCGTGGCATCATGATGTCGGAGACAACAACCCGGTAAGGAACCTTGGCGAGTTTTTCCAAGGCGTCTTCGCCATCCATGGCGGTCTCGGTTTCCATTCCTAAAAGGCGGAAGTGGCGTGCAAGGGAATCGCGGATCGGAGCTTCGTCGTCCACGATAAGGATCCGTCTGGTCATGAGGCCGCCTTTTGGCTTCGGGGAAGTTTGATCTTGAAGCACGCGCCGCTTCCGTTTGGTTGGGAAAGTTTTAGGGATCCCTTGAATTCCTCGACGATGCCCCGACTGATGTAGAGTCCGAGACCGGTGCCTTTTCCAGAAGGCTTGGTCGTGAAAAAGGGAACGAACAAGGATTCGAGCTTGTCCAAGGGAATGCCGGGTCCGGTGTCTTGGAAGGTGATTTCGATGACCGCACCAGACACGACCACCGAAATGGAAATGACTTTCTTCGGCGACTCTTCCATGGCGTCGGCGGCGTTCATGATCAGGTTCACGAAGACCTGCTCAAGCTTTGTTGAGTCGGCGAACGCTTCGGGCGCCACTTCAGAAAGCAGAGTTTCGATTTCCACCAATCCCTTGAGCCGGATCGAACACATCCGCAGGGCTTTCTTGATGGAATCGTTCACATTGACCAATTCCACCAAATTCTGTCCGGTTCGCGAGAAGGCGCGCAGTTCGGAAGTGATTTGCCGGATGCGAGACAATCCGTCCGACATTTCTTCCAAAATCTTCGGCATTTCCTGGAGGAGCGCCGTCGTGCGGGACTTTTCAACCAAGGTCGCAGACCCAGCCAGGGAGGCGGTGACCGAAGGCCACAAATCCATCAGGGTTTGGACATTCACGGTCAAAAAGGACGCCGGATTGTTGATTTCGTGGGCCACCGATGCCGACAAGAGACCCAGGGTCGACATGCGGTCGGCATGCACGAGCTGAGCGGCTCGGGAATCGGCAAGCTGTTGCATTTTGGTGGCGTATTCGCTGATGGTTTCCTGCATCTGGAGGGTGCGAAACCCCACATCGATCCGGGCTTGCAGAACCGAAGGCGAAAACGGTTTGGAGATGAAATCGTCGGCACCCGACCCCAGCGCCCAAACCTGGTCCTTGTCGTCGGTTCGCGCCGACACCAGGATCAAGTAGTAGTTGCGCATCGGGAATTCGTTGTGGAGGCGCTTGCAAGTCTGGATTCCATCCATGCCCGGCATCATCCAATCGAGCAAAGCCAACCGAGGCCCCTTGGCCGAGGCGAGGGATTCATAGGCATCC
>CAIKAA010000326.1 GCA_903825275.1 uncultured Fibrobacterota bacterium
ACGAGGCGAAGCCGATGCCACACGATGCGTGAGAACGACCTGGTGAGGCAAAAGGTCAATCCGAGCTGAGGTCAGAGCTGCTGCACTTTCCATAAGTGGAAGGGCATGCGCTTCTAGGCATAACCTTGCAACACGTGCGCGTTCGTATCCAGAATCAACCTGCGACAATACACGCTCCGTGCGCGATTGATCGCGACGAACCGAAACGGTGGGAACACGGCGCTCTCCCACCGCAAAGAACACACGGAGGAATTGGCTTGCCTGCGAATCCAGCACCACACCAGAGCCAAACTCTGGATGAACAATTCTCTCGCCAGGCAAAAATTCCACGGGTACAGAATTCACGAGATCCGTTTCAGATAAAGACCACGCACACCACTTAGATCGCCTCCGGGGGGCACAAGTCCGTAAGCATCCCGCGAGGCACCAGACCAAAGGACGCGCCCAAGATCGAGGCTCTTTCCGCGAGAAGGCCCATGGCACTCCCAAGTGAACTGATCCTCGTCAGGTTGCATTCGGATCCTCCGTGATCCACCCGGTAGCCAAAAGATGAGTCCGCGCGATCCTTGCGCCCAGTCTTGAAAATCAATCAGAATGGGACGGAAGGTGTTTTCCAGCCAATCCATGGCTTCATCGGGTGGAAGCAGGTCTAGGAAGGTGTCCAATCCACCCACAACTCGCGACTGTCCGTCTTGGCTAGGAAGGTCATCCGGAAAATCCGGACGCATCCCAAGGAATGCATGAAGAGAGCGCGCTTCCTTCACCGACCCGACCTTGGCCAGCTCTTCATCGTTCCAAAGAAGCGTGATCCCGGTGCGTTGCCAAGCGGAGTCCGAAAAGGTTTTCATGCCCCTTCCTCCTCAAAGATCGAGAGCTGCCGCACCTTGTTACCGTTGTCGGCAGCCCAAAGGTCGAACATTGTCCTGGCGCGCATGGCAGCTGTGCGGGTGGTGGAATCATTCCCGTTTCGACTCATCCAGTCCAGCAAGGGACGCAACGCGGGATGAGAGCGGAAATTGTCATTGTTCAAGGTGGCGCGTGCATCAATGCCGGATCCGTCAACGCAGGCTCCAACAAGGAACCAAGCCTGTTCATAATCTGACGTCAATTTCTGACGCAATTTTCCGATCCAGCTCCGAGCGAATTCAAGCGCCGGTACGATTGTGAACACCTTGGATTTTTCCGTACACCATCCAAGATCACTGTATTCGTTCGGAGACATGCCGGTACCGCGCAGATACTTCTGCATCTGATCCCGCTTGACCTCGCTCTCACCTTGGAAGATCCTTAGGAATTGACGAGTAACTGGCTCTGACGCCGAGGGCAACGGGTCGCGCGAATCGCTCCCTTCCTCGATCAAGGCATTGATGCCCACCAAGGCTTCCTTCACATCAATGGAGCGATCCTCATCCACCAGCACCTGGCCATAGTGGCGTGAGAAATACTCAAGTGCCTTGCCACGTCGGATCACCTGCAAGTCGGCAGCTGGTAAGCCACCTTTTGCGTGGTTTTCCAGCATATCCTGGATTTGACGGACTTCTGCGAGCACCTCACGACGCATGCGCGCCCAGCTCACAGGCTTTGGGTCTTCGGTGCGTTTGCGGCAGACATGGATGATGTCGTACTCGATGGTCTGCGAGCCAAAGGTTCCTGGCTTTGCCCCTTCCCCCTTGGTCTCATCCGAGCGGATTGGGTAAGTCGCTTCCAGATAGAAGCCCGCATCGAACAAGGATTTCAGGACCGCGACCCAAGGTTCATCTTCGCTGTGGTGGAAGGTGAAGGCCAAGATGCCGCCGGGCTTGAGGATTCGGTGAGCTTCCCGCCAACACTGGGTCAGAAGGCGCTGGTAGTAACCATCGGCGTCTTCCGGCTCGCGAGCACGATTGGCAACAACCTCCAGGGTCTTGGGCGTGTATTCCCCTGAATAAACCTCGGGGTACTTGTCCTTGAGCGCCAATCGCAACCAGACATAGAAGAAGTCGGACAGCTCCGAGTAGTGCAACAGCCCACCAAAGGGCGGGTCGGTGATGACCAGGTCCAGGGTACCTTGAGCATGATGTGCCAAGTCCGTTGAGGAGGCCAGCCTCAGATCAACGCTGCAGACTGGATCTCCCGGGGAGACCTTTTCGCTCTTACCCGTCAGTCCTTGAACTTGGGGGAGCATCTGCTCGACCGCCTTGCAGGCGATATGATCCCAAGGTTTCCCCATCCACTCCAGCCCCTCCTCGAGACCTTCAATGCAGGAGGACCAATTGCCGCGCCCGAGACTTCCGAACAAGGAATTTTCCACCACATTAGACTTCGGGTGGTAGTTGTTATTGCTCATGTGGGGGACGAGCTTGTCGTATCCAATATCCCAAAAGCAGAACAGATTTTGATTCCGTAGGTACTGCTGAAACGCACCAAGTACATACTCGCGCACGGACCATGCATATTCGCCAACGGTCGTGATGGCTTTCAGCATCTGGGTATGCACCAATAGCTGGCGCGGATTGAACATGGTCCACCAGTGCGTGAATCCATGGTTAGGAATGCCACCGTTGTTCATGTGAGTCATGAACCCGTAGGGCACTTCGCTTCGAGGCCAGTAGTTGGCTAGATCCCCGTCTCGCCGAGCTTCCCACTCGCCGGCAGCGAGATCTGCTTGCCTTGCCAGCTTGGAATCGAACGATGCAAAGAAGCGGCCATTGTACGGGGCATCGGTCTCCGCACGGGCTGGGGCATAACCTTGAAAAGCATAACCAGCCATCGGTCCCGTCTTACCTGTGGGCTTGATGCTGGACAGGACATCCTGAGTGGTACCACAGGCACCGCACTCGAAATGTGAACGCGTTGGGACCGTCCCCTTATCCGTGACTATCTCGATCCCCGTGTCGGGGCATGTCACCTTCGCAGGCAAGGTGCCGCGCACTTCCAAGAGCTTGATCTTGCTGGCGCGTTCGGCATTCCAACGCGCGGTGCTCTCGGCATCATCCTGCGCCGAACCGCCAAAGGGCCGCCCTTCGGCATCTGCCTTGGGGGAACCCGCCAGCCATTGAGGATGCACCAGCAGGGTCAGTTCCACCTTCTTGTTGGTGGCCTTCGGAAGGTCCACACGCTCTCCTACACCGCATCGAGGGCAGGAGAACAGGAACTTCGGCTTCCCGAATTCATTGCGAATCTCCATGGTTGTGAAGGGCTTTTCGTCTGGGGTGACCACAAGGGACACATCGGGAGCCATGCGCGGCGAGCCTGCCTCCACATCGAATTCGCATCCGCAGGCACGACACTTTCTGTCCCAGGCTTTGACCGTCAGCGTTTTGATGGCCATCACAGGCGAACTCATGATAGGCGTGCGATGTCCACACCCAGTGGTGGAACACGGACCGTGCTTTGCCCAGAAGGTGTATATGATCTCGGGGCCTTGGTAGTCGTAGTCCTTTCGTTGGTCGCGCGGGATCGACAGCGGATCGAAGTCCACTCCCATCTCCCTACCTGTGGGTTTGTGTGTCCACTTGCCCTTTTCGCCATTTGGGCCGTCGCAGTAGAAGTACGGCATGATCTGGGGTCGAACCTCGGCCTCGATGTCGGCCAATAGTGCCTTCACTTCTTCGATCTTGACCTTGGCAAACTCCTGTTTGACCACGAACCACGCTACCGGGTTCAGGTCGTTCCCGTACATCTGCAGACCCAGTCGCGAGCCTTCCACCAAGGTGGTGCCGCCACCCATGAAGATGTCGGCCACCTTGAGGTGCGAGAGCGCACCTAGTTTCTGATGGTTGGCGTAGTACACATCCCACACAGCCTTTGCCGCTTGGGATTTGTCTTCCGGAGCCTTCATGGAGGCGCTCAGCAGAAGTGAGCGAAACACGCTGGACCGACGGCGCGCCCACCACTTGCTCATCTGGTAGATCGGCTTGCCCGCGTTGCCTTCGATCACCGCGATCTGGTTGATGGGTAGGATCGGAAAGTCCACTTCCAGACAGGTCGGGGGGCGATTCGGGTCAGAAAAGTCTACCGTCTCGACAGCGACTTCGCGCCCCGCACCGACAGCCTTGGCGATCTGCGCCGCCAAGATGTCTTTCTTGTTCGGCGCACCTGAAGAATTGCGACTCATGACTTGGTCTTGCCTGACGCGATCGTCTTCTTCGCAACCTTTCGGACAGTTTTTATTGCAGGCTCCTGAGCTTCGAGCGTCGGCTCAACTGGCAAAGGTTGTGAAAGTCCCCAAGGGGTAAAGTTCATACTTGGCAACAAAATGGACGGTTTCTGACCGCGCAGTGAAAGCCCATAGAGCAGGTCGCGTGCGATCCCATAGAGGATTGAGGTGCCATTGACAAAGGTCAAGGACCGTGATTTTTCAGCATCGGAATTCGGGTCATCAAACTCGAAGTAACCGACCAACCGCACCACAAAATCCCAGGCAGGAATTGTCTGATCCTGTTCCTCAGGGATTTCCCGAGAGATCACCGAAAAGATGATTCTGTACTGCTTGGGGTCTTCGGTGGAAAGGGCCAGTACAGCCTCCACAATCGGCACTTCAGGAACCCACATCAACGTCGATTCGGCGGTACAGGATTCCCGCTCCTTGAGTCGAATCTCAAGTAGAGAATGTTGCTTAAGTTGTAGCGGAGAAAGCATCGCGATTCACCTTCGGTAGATTCATGGTGATGGATTTGGCGTCACCAGCGACAGTCAGATTGCCAGAATTTGTCCAGCCAGAGCTGTGGACAATCCTATGATGGTAAGGAGCCTTCCGGAACTCTCGTACCTGCTCCCATGCACGCGGACGGAGAGTCAAGCGCAACTCGGTCTCTAGGGTTTCGGAAATCTTGGCCAAGGTCTCCAGCGTAAAGTTGTTGGAGCCATCCAGTAGCTGGGTGATCCGCCCTTTTGTCACCCCTAGCTTTTTGGCAAACTCCGTCTTGCTCAAACCGGAGTGTTCCAAAGCAAGGGCAATCTGCTCGGTGAGATCGTAACGAAATCCTTCCAGATGGTACTCGAAGGAGGCGCGAACCTGCTTCTGCTTTTCCTCAAAGGTGAGGTTTTTCCATTGGGCTTCGTTCGTGTTGCTCATGACATTTTCCCTTTGTATTCGTTCATCAGCTTTTTGGCTCGTTCGATTTCACGGTTTTGAACCTTCTTCGTCCCTTTGTCCATGCCATGTGTGGCGACAATCAGCTTGGTTCCATGCCGAAAGACGAACAATCTCTCGCCGTGCGTCTTGATTTCGGCCAGCCCGTCGCCAACGGGGTTGTACTTGACTGTATTGGAAGGCGTTCCATGCTCTGCAATCTCATCGAGACGAGCC
>CAIKAA010000327.1 GCA_903825275.1 uncultured Fibrobacterota bacterium
CCCATCAAGGTGAACCAGCAACGCCCGGTACTGGAAGAAATCGTTGCTCATGGGAAGAAGTTCAATATTGGACTAGAGGCCGGTTCCAAGCCCGAGCTGCATGCCGTGCTGGCCATCCAAGACAATCCCGAATCCCTGATCATCTGCAACGGTTACAAGGACGAAGACTTCATCGAACTGGCGCTGTTGGCCCAAAAAATGGGCAAGCAAATCTTCCTCGTGGTCGAAAAACTGAACGAACTCGCGTTGATCGCTCGCCTATCCCGCCAGTTGAACGTGCGCCCGAACATTGGATTGCGCATCAAGCTGTCCAGTTCCGGCAGCGGCAAGTGGGAGGAATCGGGCGGTTACCAGAGCAAGTTTGGATTGAACGCTTCGGAATTGATCGAGGCGATCGAACTGGCCGCCGCCGAAGGTTTGACAGATTGTGTCAAATTGATCCATTTTCACCTCGGGTCCCAGATCACCAACATCCGCAAGATCAAAGGCGGATTGCGCGAAGTCGCGCAGTTCTACTGCCAGCTTCGCAAGATGGGCATCCCCGTGGAGTACGTGGACGTGGGAGGAGGCCTGGGGGTGGATTACGACGGATCGCGTTCCACCAGCGCAAGTTCCGTCAACTATTCGGTCCAGGAATACGCCAACGATGTCATCTACACGATTGCCGATGCCGCCAACAAGCATTTTCTACCGCACCCCAACATCATCGCCGAATCGGGACGGGCGCTGACCGCCCACCACTCTGTGTTGGTGTTCAATGTGTTGGAAACCGCCGGCCAAGCCTATTGGCGGGACGACCTCCACACCGTGGCCACCGACGATCTGGATTTGGTCAAGGACCTCCACGCCATCCTCAAGGGGATTGGGAGTTCGAATCTGCTCGAACAATGGCACGACGCCCTCCAGATCCACGAAGACGTACTGGACCGTTTTTCGATGGGCCTGATCGATTTGCCGACCCGCGCCAAGGTCGAGCGTTTGTTTTGGAGCATTGCCCTCAAGGTCAGTCGGCACGCGGCCCAAATGAAACACCCGCCCTTCGAGCTGGCCAACTTGGACAAACTTTTGGCCGACAAGTACTTCTGCAATTTCAGTCTGTTCCAGTCCCTGCCCGACAGCTGGGCGATCGACCAGATCTTTCCGATCATGCCAATCCAGAGGTTGGACGAAGAACCATCGGTCCGCGTGACCTTGCAGGACATCACCTGTGATTCCGACGGCAAGATCGATTTCTTCGTAAACCAGAACGAAATCGGTCGCGACTTGCCGTTGCATCCTGTCAAGCCTGACGAGAACTACTACATCGCCGTGTACCTGGTGGGAGCCTACCAGGAGATTTTGGGCGACTTGCACAACCTGTTCGGCGACACCAACGCGGTCCACATCGACGTGGAAGGTGACGGCTGGAAGATCGACCAGATCATCGATGGAGAATCCATCGCCGACGTGCTGGAATACGTGCAATTCGACGACAAGCGGCTGGTGCGCGACATCGAAAGCTGGGTGACAGCTTCTGTCAAAGAGGGCCGAATCAGTTCCGTGGAAGGCAAGGAATTCTTGAACATCTACCGATCGGGGCTGTACGGGTACACGTATTTGGAAAGCTGATCCGAAGAGGGCTCCTTGGCCCGAGACTGCGAGAACGAATCTCCTGCGTCGTGCCAATCCACAAACAAGAGAGCCGAACATGGACGTTGATCCGATAGAAACCGTGGACAACCTGAAGCAACCGAACGAGTCGGGACGGCTAAACACCCTGGTGGCGGTGATGGTTGCTTGCTTGGCGACCTTCATGGGGGTTTGCAAGGTCAAGGATGACAATATCTGCCAAGCGATGCAGCAGGCCCAGGCTGACAAGATCGACCACTGGGCCTTCTACCAGGCCCGCAATCTGCGCGAGGAAATGGCCAAGTCCACCTCCATCCAACTGCGCCTGGCCCAACCCTCACGCCCCAAGGCCGAACAAGAAGGCTACCAGCAGACCATCGCGCACTACGACTCGCTCGCTGTAGAACAGGCGACCAAGAAACACCAGCTTCAGAAACAAGCCGAGGAAGACCAAAAAACCTACGACACGTTGAATTTCCGAGACGACCAATTCGACCTTTCCGACGCCCTTTTGGCCATTTCTATTTCTCTTTTGGCCATCACCGCCCTCACCCAAAAGAAGTGGCTGTTCTTCGCCACCCTCCTTCCTGTGGTGTGCGGAGTATTGATGGGATTGGCGGGGCTGTGCGGGTGGCACCTCCATCCGACCGCGCTGACGGCGTTGCTCTCCTGACTCCAATCCTCGGCAATCAACATTTTGCCGAGACAATGCAACCAGTTCCGTTTTGTCCATGAATAAAAAAGCCCCTCTTTCCGGCAATTGGAAAGAGGGGCTTTTGGATGGATGATTACGAATTCAGCCTTGGCAGAGCGAAGCGGCCTTGGCGGCGAGGTAGCTCTGGCCATCGAGGTAGCTGTCCACGGCGCGCGCCGCTTCACGGCCTTCCGAGATGGCCCACACGACCAGCGACTGACCGCGGCGCATGTCACCTGCGGCAAAGACTCCCTCGACCGACGTGGCGTAGTTGGTGGCCTTCACGTTGCCGCGCTCGTCTTTTTCCACACCAAGCTGTTCGAGCAATCCCTTGGGGTCGGGATGGAGGAAGCCCATGGCCAACAACACGAGTTCGCACTCGATGACGTACTCGGAGCCAGGAACTTCGTCGGGCTTGCCCTTGCTCCAATCGAGCTTGACGGCGCGGACTCCGCAGACGTTGCCCTTCGCGTCGCGCAGGATTTCCTTGGAACCCACCGACCAATCGCGCTCACAGCCTTCGGACTGCGAGGTCGAGGTGGAAAACGATGCCGGGCCCGGATGGGTCGGCCAAGGCGTCTTGTCGGTGCGGCCTTCGGGGGGCTTGGGCAACAATTCCACCTGCAAGACAGATTTTGCCCCCTGGCGGATGGAGGTTCCCACGCAGTCGGAACCGGTGTCGCCGCCGCCGATGACCAAGACCCGCTTGCCGGTGGCCAAAATTTCCTGGATCGATTCGCCGCGTTGGTTGCGAACGCCCGAGAGCTTGGCTTGGCGGTGGTTGTTCTGCGACAAGAATTCCATCGCAGGATACACGCCCGTGCCCTCGCGGCCAGGAAGGGACAGATCGCGAGGCACGGTGGATCCACCGGCGAGCACGATCGCATCGAAATTTTGACGGATTTCGGACAGCGGCACGTTCACGCCCACGTTGGCCAAAGTGCGAAACACCACACCTTCTTCGGCCATCAAATCGGCGCGGCGCTGGACCACGTTCTTCTCCAACTTGAAGTCGGGAATTCCGTAGCGCAGCAATCCACCCACCTTCTCGGCGCGCTCGAACACCGTCACGCTGTGACCGGCGCGATTGAGCTGATCCGCGGCGGCCAGACCCGAAGGACCGGAACCGATCACGGCTACCTTTTTGCCTGTGCGAAATTTGGGCGGCTTGGCAACCATCCGGCCATTTTCCCAGGCGTTGTCGATGATCGACAATTCCAGGGTCTTGATGGCTACGGGTGGCTTGATGAGACCCACCACGCAAGCCGATTCGCAGGGAGCCGGACAAATCCGACCTGTGAATTCCGGGAAGTTGTTGGTGCTCCGCAGCGATTCCAAGGCCTTGTCCCACTTGCCGCGGTACACATGGTCGTTGAAATCGGGGATGATGTTCCCCAGTGGGCAACCGTTGTGGCAGAACGGAACGCCGCAGTTCATGCAGCGTGCACCTTGTTCTTCCAGTTCCTTCGCTGTGGGAGGGACCAGAAACTCGGAATAACCCTTCACGCGCTCTTCGGCGGGCTTGTACCCATAAGTCTTGCGCTGAAACTCCTTGAATCCAGTTTCCTTGCCCATCAGACCTTGCCCTCCACGGCAGCTTCGGCGGCCATTTCCTTAAGTGCCCGTTTGTAATCCACCGGCATCACCTTGATGAATTTCTTGACAGAATTCGACCAGTCGGCCAACAGTTCCTTGGCGCGCACCGAGCCAGTGTACTCGAGATGCTTTTCGACCAAGGCTTTGAGCTCGATGTGGTCTTCGGCATCCACCACGTCTTCCAACGCCACCATGGCCTTGTTCACGCGGCCCTTGACCTGGCCATCGTCGAACAGGTACGCGACGCCGCCGGACATGCCCGCCGCAAAGTTGCGACCGATACCGCCCAGCACCACCAGCCGACCGCCGGTCATGTACTCGGCGCCGTGGTCGCCAATCGATTCCACCACCACCTGGGCGCCCGAGTTGCGCACGCAAAAGCGTTCGCCGGCCATTCCCTTGATGAAGGCTTCGCCCGAAGTGGCTCCGTAGAATCCAACGTTGCCCACGATCACGTTCTTCTGTGGATCAAAGGTGCTCTTGGCGGGAGGATAGAGGATGGCGCGTCCTCCCGAAAGGCCCTTGCAGAAGTAGTCGTTGGCCTCGCCCTCGATCTCCATGGTCACGCCCTTGACGCCAAAGGCGAAGAAGGACTGCCCGGCTGTGCCTGTGGCTTTGAAGTGGATCGTGTCGTCTGGCAGGGCGTTGGGCCCAAACCGACGCGTGATCTCGGAGCTCAAGATGGTTCCCACAGTACGGTTCACGTTGCGGAGTTTAATCTCGGCCCGAACCTGCTTCTTGTCTGCCAACGTGACCGAAGCCGTCTTCATCAACTCGTTGTCCATCGCGGAGTCGATGCCGTGGTCCTGGGTGGAGCAGCAGAACTGGGCCCCGTTTTGGGTCTTGGCCATGTCATGCAACAAGTTGCCCAACTGGAGGTGCTTGGCCTTCCAGTGTTTGACGTCCTTGCGACCCGACAGCTTGTCGACCCGACCGACCATTTCGGTGACGGTCTTGAATCCCAGTTGGGCCATCTGTTCGCGCAGGTCTTGGGCCAGGAACTTGAAGTACGTCTCGACATATTCTGGCTTGCCGCGGAACTCGCGACGAAGTTCCGGATCTTGGGTGGCGACGCCGACCGGACAGGTGTTCAGGTGGCACTTGCGCATCATGATGCAGCCCATGACCACCAAGGCGGCGGTGGCGATGCCCCACTCTTCGGCCCCGAGCATGGTGGCGATCGCGATGTCGCGACCGGTGCGCAGCATGCCGTCGGTCTGCAAGACCACGCGGTCGCGCAAGCCGTTCTTGACCAGGACCTGGTGGGCTTCGGCCAAGCCGAGCTCCCAAGGCAGGCCCGCGTGCTTGATCGAGGTCAGTGGGGAAGCTCCCGTGCCGCCGTCATATCCGGAAATCAAGACCACGTCCGAGTGGGCCTTCGCCACACCGGCCGCCACCGTTCCCACGCCCACTTCGCTCACGAGCTTGACGCTGATGCGCGCATACACGTTGGCGTTCTTGAGGTCGTAGATCAGTTGGGCCAGATCTTCGATGGAATAGATGTCGTGGTGGGGAGGGGGCGAGATCAACCCCACGCCCGGCGTGGAATTGCGGGTCGCGCCAATCCACTTGTCCACCTTGTGCCCGGGCAGCTGACCGCCCTCACCGGGCTTGGCGCCCTGGGCCATCTTGATCTGCAGTTCGTCGGCATTGACCAAATATTGGCTGGTGACGCCAAAGCGCCCCGATGCCACCTGCTTGATGGAACTGCGCAGGCTGTCGCCTTCGCGAAGCTCGTAGTCGGCTTCGACAAACTTCTTGCCCACGATATCCGACACTTTTTGTCCGCCCTTGACAGGCAGGTAGCGGCGATGGTCTTCACCACCTTCGCCGGTGTTGGATCGTGCGCCCAGCCGGTTCATGGCGATGGCCATGGTCGTGTGGGCTTCCCAGGAAATCGAGCCGAAGCTCATCGCTCCAGTGGCGAAGCGCTTGACGATCGATTCCACCGATTCGACTTCATCGATCGAGATGGGCGTGCAGTTGTGGAAGTCCAACAGTCCGCGCAAGGTGATCGGGCTGTTCACCTGATCGTCCACCAACTTGGTGAATTCCTTGAACGTCTTCCAGTCGTTCTTCCAGCAGGCCTGTTGGAGCTTGTGGATGGTTTCCGGATTGAGCATGTGGCGCTCGCCGCGCTGGCGCCAGGCGTATTGTCCGCCCACTTCCAGATCGTCGTCGCCGTCTTCCACTTCGATCGCCTTGTAGGCGAACTGGTGGCGCAAAAGCGTTTCTTTCTCCAGCGTCTCGAGGTCGATTCCCCCAACGCGAGAAGGTGTGCCGCTAAAATACTCGTTGACCAAATCTTGTCCGAGCCCCACGGCTTCGAAAATCTGGGCGCCGATGTAGGAGGCGATGGCGGAAATGCCCATCTTCGACATGATCTTCAACAGACCCTTGTCGATCGCCTTGATGTAGTTGTACTCGGCCTTTTCCTGAGTCATTTCCGCCGGCAACAGATTGCGCTGGCGCATGTCCTCGATGGTTTGGAAGGCGAGGTACGGATTGATCGCCGAGGCGCCATAGCCCAACAAACAGGCGAAATGGTGGACTTCGCGGACTTCGCCGGTTTCCACGATGAGTCCCACCTTGGAGCGCAGCCCCAGGCGGATCAGGTGGTGGTGGACGGCCGACACCGCCAACAAGGAGGGAATCGCCGCGTGTCCCGAAGTTACGGGCTTGTCGGAGAGGATGATGACCTCGTACCCTTCGTTGATGGCATCCACAGCCTGGCGACGGATCCGGTTCAAGGCCTTCTCCAAACGCCCTTCGCCCTCGACCGCCTTGAACACGATGCTGATCGTATGGGCCGTGAAGCCGTTTTTGTCGACCCAGCGCAAGCGTTCCAACTCGTCGTTGGTCAGAATGGGCTGGTGCAGTTCAATGATGCGCGCGTGGCCTTCGTTTTCCTGCAGCAGGTTGCCTTCGCCACCCACGTAACTCACCAAGCTCATCACCGTCTCTTCGCGGATCGGGTCGATGGGAGGATTGGTGACCTGGGCGAACAACTGCTTGAAATAGTTGAACAGGTTTTGGCTCTTGTCGGACAGCACGGCCAACGGCACGTCGGTTCCCATCGAGCCGGTGGCTTCTTCGCCGTTTTTGACCATCGGCTCCATCAAGAAGCGCAGGTCTTCCAAGGTGTAGCCGAACAATTTCTGTCGGTCGATGATGCTTTCGCTCGAAGGCTGGCGGATCTCGCGCGGAGCGGGCAGCTCGGAGACGATGATCTTGTTGCCCAGCCACTCGGCGTAGGGCTTGCGACCGCAGATGCGGTGCTTGATCTCTTCGTCGGGGATGATCTTGTGTTCATCCAGCGAGGCGATGAACATGCGGCCCGGCTGCAAACGTCCCTTGAGGACGATGTCCTCGGCGGGGAATTCGAGCACACCGGCCTCGGAAGCCATCACCAAAATATTGTCCTTGGTGAGCAAGAAGCGGCTGGGGCGCAACCCGTTGCGGTCCAGGGTCGCGCCAATCAGGTGGCCGTCGGTGAAGGCCACGCTGGCCGGTCCGTCCCATGGTTCGATCAAGGCGCCGTGGTACTCGTAGAACGCCTTCTTCTCGGCGGTCATTTCCGGGTCTTTTTCCCAGGCCTCGG
>CAIKAA010000328.1 GCA_903825275.1 uncultured Fibrobacterota bacterium
GATTCATTCCGGAACGTCGCGAGGTCGAGTACTACATCGATGTCGCCGAGGCCATCCACGAGGATTGGGATTCGTTCTACGGAGTCGCGATCATCGGGGCGCCGGCAGATCTATCGGTGATTCCCAAATACAAGGAAGCCGGTTTCCAACAGGTCTCCCACAACTTGGAAATCTGGAACAAGGACATCTTCGCGGCGCTGTGCCCGGGCAAGGAACGCGAGACCGGTGGCTGGCAGCACTGGGTCGACGCCCTCGACCATTCCGTTTCCGTTTTTGGCAAAGGCAACGTCCACACCAATTTCGTGGGCGGCCTCGAGCCCTTGGATTCGGTGTTGGAAGGCATCGAGATTTTGGCCCAAAAGGGCGTGGTCGCGCACTTCAGCGTGTTCCGTCCCGAGGTCGGAACCCAGCTCGAAGGCTGGCGCAGTCCCGAAGCCGAATGGCACTACAAGCTGGTCGACAAGGCCACCAACATCTTCAACCGCTACGGATTCACCAATTTGCAGATGTACAGCGGTCCGGCATCGGGCCCGCACGCCGGCGAAGTGTTCCGGATCAAGAACGGCGAGTTCGACTCCAACGGAATTTTGACGCAATGGAAGTATCCCGACATCGACGCGGTACGGTGAAGCCGGGAATCTAGGGCCCTGATCCCGCCCTACTCGCCCCTGTCAAAAGTGTGACAGAAAATGACAGGGGCTCGCCAAGCCTCCTCGCGCCCCGTCCTTTGCCCGACCCGGCGCTGCGGGGTCTTGGCCCTTCGGGTGACGGTCGGGGGCAGTTTGCCTTTTGGCGAGATGGCGCTTTCATGAATGTTCGACGGAGACCAACGCTTGTCTGATTCCATTTCTTCCCGGCGATCGGGTTGGCACATTTTGGGCGCCTACATTGCGGATCATCGCTGGGCTTACCTCGTGGCGGTGCTTAGCATCGCGGCTTCCAGCATGCTCGCGGCGATCATCCCGCGCTTGGTGGGACGTTTGGCCGATTCCTATTCCACCGGGTTTCTCACGGTCCCGATCGCCCGACACATCGCTCTGTTGATCTTGGGCGTCGGAAGTGTTCGCGTGTTCTTCGGGTGGCTGGGACGATTTTTAACGGCACAGCACGGTCGCCGCATCACCTACAAAATCCGCGATGCCCTGTTCCGCAAGTGGGAGACTCTGACTCCTGCCTATTACCACAAGCACAGCACGGGAGAGTTGTTGTCGCACGCCCTCAGTGATGTGGATGTAGTGAGGCAGGTGGCGGCCATGGGCATCAATACGGCGATAAATGGGGTGTTCATGGTGGGAGCTTCCATGTTCTTCATGTTGACCAAGATGAATGTGAAGCTCGCGGTGGCAGGGCTTGTCCCTCTTTTGGCCATTCCCGTATTGATCCGATACTTCGGCCCGAAGATCAAGAACCAATCGGGTCTCTTCCAAGCCTCGCTGGGTCGGATGTCGCAGACCGTGGAAGAAATTGTCGGTGGGATCCGCACCGTGAAGGCTTTCAGCAATGAAGGCGTGGTCTTGCATCGGTTTGAGCAGCAAATCACAGACTTGGTGGAAGAGAAGATGAAATTCGTGCGCTTGTCCGCCGTGTTTGGAGCGCTGATCCCGCTGATGTCGGCTTTCGGATTCATTTCTGTCATCTGGTATGGGGGATTCCTCGCCATCCACAAGGAAATCACGCTTGGGGTGCTGGTTGAATTCCTGCTCTACCTCACCCTTCTCAAGCAACCATTGGAGCAGCTGGGCAACATGCTCAATACGGTCCAACGCGCCTCGGCTTCTCTGGGGCGCCTATCCACCTTGTTGGAGGTCGTTCCCGACAGTGTTGACGAAATCCGGATGGATTCCTCGGTTCCGACCAAGGGCGAGATGGAGGTGCGGAATTTGTCGTTTCGATATCCGGACGCACCGCACGCCGCGATACGGAATCTCTCCTTTTCCGTCAAACCCGGAAAGACGCTCGGGATCGTGGGCTCCATCGGTTCCGGAAAGACCACCCTCGCGCATCTCTTGCTGCGGCTCTACGAACCTCCCGAAGGATGCGTGTTCGTCGACGGCAAGGACATCCGATCCTACTCCTTGGAGCACTTGCGCAAGGCGATTTCGTATGTACCGCAAAACGGATTCCTGTTCTCGACCAGCGTGAGCGCCAACATCGCGTTTTCCAGCGACGAGGTACCCTACGAACCAAAGGTCCGTCACGCAGCCCAAGTCGCGGCGATGGACGAAGAAATCGGGAAGTTCCCTGAAAGCTATGCGACGGAAATTGGCGAACGCGGAGTGCGCCTGTCGGGCGGGCAGAAGCAGCGGGTCGCCATCGCCCGGGC
>CAIKAA010000329.1 GCA_903825275.1 uncultured Fibrobacterota bacterium
ATCAGGAGAAATTTCTCATTAGGGGAGTTCGTGAACTTTTGACTATAGGTTCTGATCTCGATGAGCTTCTTCTGATCGATGAGATCGAAATCGGCCTGCATTACACGACCTTGCTTCCGCTTTGGAAATTGATCTTCACCGCGTGCAAGCAAAGCGACATCCAGGTCTTTGCCACGACCCATTCCTACGAGTGCGTCGAAGCGTTTTCGAAGGTCCAGGTCGAAATGGCCGACGATGCGTCCAAACTTTTCCGCATCCAAAAGAAAGATGGCGTACATAAGGCTTTCGGCGCCGATATTCATGCGTTGGAAGCTGGGATCGAGAGTGGTCTCGAGGTCCGGTGATGTCTAGCAAGAATCGAATCGAGTCGACTCGTTTCTTGACTGTCGAAGGTAAAGACGAAAAAGTCTTTTTTGAAGCCTTCCTGAAGCATCTGACCATCGCCGATGTTCAAGTCATGGATGTCGGTGGCAAAGACAAATTTCCTGCAGCTTTTGCTGGTTTGACTGCGCAAGAAGGTTTCGATGAGATCGTCTGTCTTGGAATCGTACGCGATGCCGAACAGCAACAAGCCGGAGCGCCTTTCGACAGCATTTGCGGAATTCTGAAATCGAATGGCTTGCCACAGCCCTCGTCTCCTGGTGTCATCCTTCCAGGCAAGCCAAATATCGGCGCATTCATCATGCCCGACAATTCTCGTCCCGGCATGCTGGAGGATCTTTGTCTGGAGACTGTGGCGAGTCTACCCCAATTCAAATGCATCGATTCTTTCATCGATTGTTTTCAGTCCAGTATGGCGCCTTCCGAAGCCGCGGTCTTCAACGAAGCGAAGGCGAAAACGCAAATCTATCTGGCGACCAGAGCACCGATTCGGAGTTCGGTTGGCCATGGTGCTCAACAACATCATTGGAACTTCGAACATATTTGTTTGAATCCATTGAAGCTGTTCCTTCAGACTCTTTTCCCGTAAGGCCCAGATGCCCTCCTTCCTCTCCGAAGCCGAGCTTGAAGAATCGCTGCTCCACCAGTTCCGCGCTTTGGGCTATGCCTGCGTTTGCGGAGACGAGATCGGCCCGGACGGGAAGAACCGCGAACGTGAAAGCCACGAAGATGTCGTGTTGGTCCAGCGCTTCGAGGATGCGGTCTATCGGTTGAATCCGGGACTGCCCAGCGAAACCCGGCAAGAAGTCGTGCGTCGCGTGTTGCAGTCCGAGCTGCCCGTGCTTCTGGAAGAGAACCGGCGCTTGCACAAGCACCTGACCGATGGCGTCGAGATGGCATACGTCGGACCTGATGGCGAATTGACGGCTGGTTCCATCCGTCTGGTCGATTGGGACGTGCCCGAGCACAACGATTGGCTGGTCGTGAACCAGTTCACCGTGATTTCCGGCAATGTGAACCGTCGACCCGATTGCGTGGTGTTCTTGAACGGCCTACCTGTGGCCGTGATCGAACTCAAAGCGCCCGGCTCGCAAGATGCCACCCTCACCGGCGCATTCAACCAGCTTCAAACCTACAAGGGACAGATTCCGGCACTGTTTCGCACCAACGCTCTGTTGGTGACCTCCGACGGTCTATCGAGTCGTGTCGGGTCCCTATCCGCCGATGAAGAGCGCTTCATGCCGTGGCGCACCACCGATGGCCGCGAGATTGCTGCCAAGGGTTTGCCCGAGCAAGCAACCCTGATCGAAGGATTGTTCGACAAGAGCCGTTTTCTGGAACTGTTGCGCTACTTCACGTTGTTCTCGTCCGATGGCTCCAGTACGGCAAAAATTGTCGCGGGATACCACCAGTTCCACGCGGTGCGCAAGGCCGTCGAATCGACTCTACGCGCCACAGCCAACACACCTGCGAATCTGGACGCAATTCTGCCCCACGGCTCCGACCCAAAGTCAGGACGCAAGGCTGCCAAGCCGCAGACCAAAGGCGACCGACGCGCCGGGGTGATCTGGCACACGCAAGGTTCGGGCAAGTCGTTGCTCATGGCCTTCTATGCGGGCAAGCTCATCCAGCACCCCGGCATGGAAAACCCCACCTTGGTGATTCTCACCGACCGCAACGATTTGGACGACCAGCTCTTTGGCACCTTCTGCAAAGCCAAGGATTTGTTGCGCCAAACCCCGCTGCAAGCCGACGACCGCGAAGACCTGCGGGTCAAGCTGGCTCGCGATGTGGGCGGCGTGATCTTCACGACCATTCAAAAGTTCGCTCCGCCAACTGGCGTCCAGGATTTGCCGCCCCTAACCACACGCTCCAACGTGGTGGTGATCGCCGACGAAGCCCACCGCAGCCAGTATGGTTTTGGCGCAAAAATGGCCGTCAAGACAGGCGAGATCGCCTACGGTTTTGCCAAGTACTTGCGCGATGCGTTGCCCAACGCCTCGTTCATTGGATTTACCGGAACGCCCATCGAAGCCACCGACGTGAACACGCCCGCTGTGTTCGGCGAATACATCGACATCTACGACATCAGCCGTGCGGTGGAAGACGGCGCGACCGTTCCCATTCTGTACGAAAGCCGCTTGGCCCGCATCGAACTCGACGAAGACGAGAAGCCCAAGATCGACGCCGAGATCGAAGAACTGACCGAAGACGAAGAACAGTCGGACAAAGAACGTCTCAAGCAAAAATGGGCGGCGGTCGAGGCCCTGGTAGGCAGCGACGACCGGATCAAGCTGGTTGCCGAAGACTTGGTTCGGCATTTCTGTGATCGCATCGCGGCCACCGATGGCAAGGCCATGATCGTTTGCATGAGCCGTCGGATTTGCGTGAAGCTCTACAAAGAGATCGTGGCGTTGCGTCCCGACTGGCACAGCGACGACGACAACGAAGGCGCGATCAAGATTGTCATGACCGGCAGCGCTTCCGATCCGCAGGATTGGCAAAAGCATATCGGGACCAAAGGACGCCGCGACCTTCTCGCCAAGCGTGCCCGCAAGCCAAACGATCCCCTCAAGTTGGTGATCGTGCGCGACATGTGGCTGACAGGTTTTGACGCGCCGTCCATGCACACCATGTACGTCGATAAGCCCATGCAGGGCCACGGACTCATGCAGGCCATTGCCCGTGTGAACCGCGTATTCCGCGACAAGGAAGCTGGCCTAATTGTCGATTATATCGGGATCGCTCAAAGCCTGAAAGCCGCGCTCAAGGACTATTCGAAATCCGACCAACGCCAATCCGGTGTCGACATGTCGCAAGCAGTGGCGGTGATGCTGGAGAAGCTGGAAGTCGTGCGCGACATGTTCCATGGCTTCGAGTACCAAGCGGGCCTGACCGGCACGCCGCACGAGCGATTGGTCATGATGGCCAGTGGTATGGAATGGATTCTGGGTTGGGCACGCGATGCCGCCGCCCGCGAAACCACCGACGACGCCAAGAAGAAAGCCCTGCGAGCCTTCCCCGACGCGGTCTTGTCGCTGACCAAAGCCTACGCCATCGCGAGCGCTTCCGACGAAGCCCGCACTGTGCGCGAAGAGGTGGGGTTCTTCCAAGCCATCCGCGCCGCTCTGACCAAGACCAACCAATCCGGCAAGATGAGTCAGTCTCAGCGCGACTTCGCGGTGCAACAGATCGTGAGCCGTGCGGTGATCTCGACGGAAATTGTCGACATCCTCGCCGCCGTGGGAATCAAGTCTCCCGACATCTCCATTCTCTCCGACGAGTTCCTTGCCGAAGTCCAACAGATGGACCGCAAGAACCTGGCGTTGGAAGCCCTCAAGAAGCTTCTCAACGACAGCATCCATTCGCGCAGCCGCACCAACGTGGTCCAGAGCCGTTCCTTCTCCGAACGTTTGGAAGCCGCCATTTCGCGCTACCACGCCAACGCCATCACCACCGCCGAGGTGATCCAAGAATTGATTGGGTTGGCGCACGACATCAAGGACGCCTGCAAGCGCGGCGACGAGCTGGGCCTGACCGAAGACGAGATCGCCTTCTACGACGCCCTAGCCGAAAACCAAAGCGCCATCGAAGTGCTGGGCGACGCCAACCTGCGTGTGATCGCCCACGAACTACTGGTCAGCTTGCGCCGCAATGTTACGGTCGATTGGGCGCACCGCGAGAACGCCCGCGCTCGGATGCGGGTCGAGGTAAAGAAGATCTTACGCAAGTACGGCTATCCGCCTGACCTCCAGGACAAAGCGGTCCAGACCGTCCTCCAACAAGCCGAACTGCTGTCCAAGTTCTGGACCAACGCCAACTAACCCGTACCTTAGTTGAACATTCCCCACAGCAGTGCAATTGAAACGGCCATCCCCCAATCAACAAAACAAAAAGGCCATCCCCCCGGTCGAGCAACAGAAGCGGCCAAGCACAAGCTGCCGTCCCCACAAGCCAAACTGTTTGAGAAGCAAACATTCCCAATTGGTTGCCCTTCTTTTATAACGCCTTTGCGAAAATCACCCAGAAGCAAATCCCGACAAATTTCCCTACAAATCGTCCACATCCCCGCCGACTAGCCGCCCTTGGCACCAAAGGTGCCCCGCAGCCATTTTAAGCACATGGCGGTCGGCGGGCTCAGGGACCACCCCTCGACAGGCTCGGGGACCGCCCTTGGCACCAAAGGCGACCTGCCGGTTTCGGAATGCCGTTATCGCCCGATCGAGGAATTTCGCCCAAAACTCAAGACGCCGCGTTGAAAAAGTTGCCAAACCATTGGTCTGCGCCGTATCCTAGATAAGTCCCGACAACTTCACTACCGGAGTTGTCGGGAGTTCCAATTCCCAAACAACCGCGCAATCCAGGAGCATTTCGTATGTCCATCCAAAATGTGATCTCGGCCACTTTGAGCGAGGCCGACAAGAACGACATTCTCAACAAACTTGCCAGCATTCGGGGGCAACTGAACTTTCTGATCACGCTGGACGCCGCCCAAATCAAAGGCTTGTTCAAGGCCGGAAATGGGTACAGTGCGTTTATCAACAAAGCCAACTCAGCCGCAGCAAGCCACCCCGACATTCTTCCCAGGGTATTTTCGGTGGAAGAATTCGTGAAGGATTGCGCCTTGATCGAGGCGTTGACTCCCATCCAAAACCAGATGAACGAACTGGCCAAAGGCGTACAAGACACCTTGACTGCGGCGCATAGCGACGCCTTGGTCCAGGCTCTTGAAGTTTATGCCGCCGTCAAACAGCACCAAGACAAGGTCCCCGGGCTTGCCACGACCTGCGAAGAACTTTCGGTTTTCTTCCAGCACTCGTCCCGTAAGCACCCCAAAGCCGCGTAACGCTTCGGGACAGTGCCCTTACCAGTGACCACTCTGGAGTATCTCCCCAACACTCTGGAGTGCCTCCACCACACTTCGGAGTGATTCCGCGCCACTCTGGAGTGTCTCCGCCACCCTTCGGAGTGACTCCGCGCCACTCTGGAGTGTCTCCGCCACCCTTCGGAGTGACTCCGCGTCACTCTGGAGTGTCTCCGCATCACTCTGGAGTGTCTTCGTGACACTCTGGAGTGTCTCCGCATCACTCTGGACTGTCTTCGCGACACTCTGGAGTGTCTCGGCACCACTCTGGAGCGTCTCCACGACACTGTGGAGTGGCTCCGCATCACTTTGGGGTGTCTTCACAACCCACTGGCGGTCAAGCGGTGACCAGTCTATTGGGGGCTACATGACTCTCCTGAATTCCCATCCAAGTGGCATCTTGAGCGTTCACAACTACTTGCTTGTGAAAAAAGGTCTTGACTAGCCTTGGGGGAAGATGAGAGGATCATTAATTTTTCTGATGAGAGGTCTTGGTTCTCGCGATGGTGGCGCGGACAGTTCCTCAAAAAAATTCCCGGGGTCATATGTGCCGGGGCTTGAAATGTTTTCCCGGGAGATCCGCATGCGTTGCTCCGTAGTTTGCCTTGCGCTCATTATTTTCGCTGGACCAAAGGTGGCCTTGGCTGACCTGCCAACCATTCAACTTCAACCGAGCGATGTTCAGGTTCATGCCGGCGATTCGGCGGTTTTCCAGGTGGTTGCCACCGGAGTGGATACCCTGAAGTGGTATGTGAATGGGACTCTGACCGGCAAAAACCTTGGCACGCAACAACGGTTCGTCTTGAAATCTGTCCAGCTGACCCAAGACAAGGCCAAGGTTCATTGTGTGCTGGTGAGCAAGGCCAACGGATCGCGCACCAGCGATGATGCGGTGCTCAGCGTTCTTCGTCCCAGCCGGGAGATGATGACGTTTACGGGCGACCTCTCGGACCGGTTTGGGAATGCCGTGGGGAGCGACGCTCCCAAAACCATCGACATGGTCGTGGAGATCTTTCGGAACATCGAAGGCGGGCTCCCGGAATACGCGGAAGCGTTTTTGGTGGCCGAAGATCGCGGTGTGCCCGTACAGGATGGACGATTCATCGCGAGACTGGGGACGGGCAAGATCACCCAGGGCGCCCTTGAATCGGTGGTTCAGCAGCAGAGCACTCTGTATGTGCAATTCAGCATTGGCAAGCCGGACTCCAGGGAAATCCTGTCGCCGCGAGCACCGCTGACGGCGATGCCCTATTCCATCGCTTCGTCTGGTGGCCAAATCAAAGGCGCGGGGACCCCGATTGCGTTATCCATCGAGGCTCCGGTGGGGACGCGGTACTTGGACACCAAAACCAATGCGATCTGGGTGAGATCCTTCAAAGCTTGGGTGAAAATCCCGTGATCCGGCTGACGCCTCTATGGATTGCGGCACTAACACTTTCTGTCCACGCCCAAATCGAAGTCAAATTGAAGGTGGATGCTCCCCAAGACCCGCAGTGGGCTCGCCTCACGGTGTCGGTCAAAAATACCGGAACAACAAGCATCCTGTCACCCCGTGCGGCCTATGATCTGGCGGTTCCGGCTGGAAAGATTCCGGTGGTGGAAGCTTGGAGCGTGGGGACGGTCCGCATCAGCCTTGAACAGCAACCCAGCGGTAGCTGGCGGTTGTGGTTTGCCAAAGATGGCCCCCTTGCCGCTGGACAAGAGTGGAATGATGGGGGAGGAGCCGGTGTGGGCGTGCATCTCTCGGATTGGTCGAATTGGACCCCGTGGACCTCGCCCTCGTTTGATGCCAATACCGGTGTTTGGGCGCTGAACCGCAAAATTACTGTCTGGGATGCGTCCGGCCAATTGATCTGGGGCCCGGCCCAAGCGGCCCCTGTTTCGGCCAAGGGGTATTCTTCGATCAACATCAAGGTGGGGGATGGCGGGCGTTGCAACGCGGTGGGAACCATCGTCTTGGTGGATGTCGATCATCTGGATTTTCGCTGCATGGAAGCGCGTGCCTACGAGCCAGCGGAAATTTGGGTCGATGGAACCAAGCGTCCGGGAGTCGATACGGCCAGCCTTTTCCAGGATGGAAAAGATCATTCCGTGGAAGCTCGCTTTCGCGCGCGTGACATTTTTTGGTCGAAAGTCCTTGTGACCGGCCCAGGAAGTTCGAATCCCACCGGAGATGTTCCGGTTTACCGTGGCGATACACTGTGGATTGCGGCTGCGGCAAATGACCGTGCCAAATTGCGCTATGTCCAGATCGGCGGGGTGCAACAACAACCCTCCCCGCGAATCCAGGTTCCCAATGTCCAAGCTCCGGTCACCGCTGCATTGACGTTCGAGGCACCCAGTCAAATTACGTCAAGTCTTGCCGTGACCGCCCGACGCGAGGCTTCGACCGACTCGACCTTTTCCTTGCTGCGGATTCAAGTCAAGAACAATGGGACGACCACCGTTCCTTCTGGATGGGTCACCAAAATGCCCTTCCGCGTGCCCGCTTACCTGACACCGGTGCTGACCAGTTACGACGTGCCCACGGCAACCGCTTCCATTGCTTCGATGGGAGAGGGGTGGTGGATGTTGTCGATCACCTCGACCCAAGCCTTGCTGCCAAGCGCCATTGGAGGTGCCGGCCGTGGCTGGTACATGGCATTGGGTTACACAACCTCGGCCTTGAAGTGGGACCGGACCGGAGACGTGGCACTGCCCTCCGCCACCAGTTGGACGAATGCGCCCTACATTCGGGTATTGGCGGCCGATGGAACTCCGTTGGCTGGCCAAGAATGGTTGATGAGTTCGATTCGCACCGACAAACCAAATCTTGAAGTCTTGGTTATGGACGAAGGCGCTGATGCCACCATTTCGCGGCCCCGGATCGTGATCAAGAACAATGGGCCCGGCGCGTTGTCCGACTTCTACTACGACTATTTCTTTTGCACCGAAGGTGGCAATTTGCCGGTGTTGGAGCCGTGGTTCCAAGTCGCTCCACGCATCCATATCGAGGCGTTGGGTGGCTTTTGTTACAAGATCCGCTACGACTTTTTGGGGGTCACGGTCGCACCGGGATGTTCTGTGCCAGCAAATACCGGCAATGTAGTGGGTGTTCATTATGCGGATTGGCTGACTTGGGACAAAACCAACGACTGGTCGCATACCAACAATACCCAGACCCTGCTTCCGACCACCCACATTCCCGTTTACGACCGCTGGGGCAATCGATTGACCGGGACCGATTGGACAGATCCTGGCCAACCCGGCGAACGGAAGACGGACACGTCAAAGGGCGGGACGGGAGGAGTGATCGAGTCCGTTTCCGTGCCTCCGGTCATTGTGGTTCAGCCGTCCGATGTCACCGTCGCTGAAGATGCCCTGGCCCTTTTCGAAGTGCGGGCTGCGGGTGATGGCGTGCTTTCCTACCAATGGCGCCGCAATGGTTTGGATCTGCCCGGGGCCACCGCCACGGTGTACCGGGTAGACCGCGTTCGCGCCGAAATGAACGGCGATCATTACGTCTGCCAAGTCAAGTCGTCCACGGGTTGGGTGCTGACGCGTGAAGCCAATCTCACGGTCACCCGCAAACCACTGGATCTGGTGATTCAGGTCCAACCCATTGATGACACTGTCGCACTGGGGGCGCAAGCCCGGTTTGAGGTGTATGCCACCGGAAATGGGGCATTGCAGTACCAGTGGTTCAAAGGATCGCGCCCCCTTGCCGGACAAAAAACGTCCGTCTTGTTGGTGCCTGTGGCGTCGCCAGACGATACGTCGGCTTTGTTTTGGGTGCGAATATCCGACGAGTCGGGCAAAGTCAAGGACAGTCGTGCGGCTAGGGTTCGTTTGCGCTTGGCAGGGGTGACGAATTCCAGGGTTGTGGTCCGTGGCCGGTTCGAACGACCGGACGGCAACAAGGTGCCGCCAGATACGGTGGTCGATCTTCGCGCCAGGCTTTTTGGATCGGCCAAGAGCGATGCCTTGTTGTGGTCCGAAACCCATTGGGACGTTCCGGTACTGGGTGGGGAATGGAACATTGAACTCGGGAGCAGTTCGGCCCTGGCCAGCTTGCTCCAAGTTGTGGCCACCCATCCAACGCTTTACTTGGAGCTGGTGTTGGAGGGCGGGATCCCCCGATTGTTTGGTCCCCGAATCCCACTGACGGCGGTTCCGTTTGCCTTTCAATCGGGTGCCAAGGTCGTGGTGGGCACTGGGGTGCCGGCACAAAATTCGTTCGTCATCGGAACGCTTTATCTCGACCAAGGAACCGGGAAGACCTGGTTTCGCGACGCTACGGGCTGGAGGGCCCTGGACTAATGAACGTTTGGAAAATTCTCGCGATGGTGGGAGGTGCCTTCCTCTCCGTTTCCCAAGCCGCAACCTACGAACCCTCAACAGCCACCTGGTTGCATGATTGGGTCGAAGTCCCTTCCACGGCTGTTGTGGCGGGCTTTCCGGCCCTAAATGCCACGACCAAACTCGCGGCGACGATCAATGGAAATGCCAATGTCTACGTCGATGGCGCCGGTCAGGTGTACTTCGGCCAGCCTGCGGCGGTGTGGAGCGTGGGCAATGGCCTTGCCACACCCAATGTCAATTTTCTTTCCCTTGCCGGTGGATTTCTAGAACCTCGCGCAGAAAGCAAAATCAAGACTTGGACCGTTTCCAGCACTTTGGGAAATGCCGTGGTCTTCGAGAAATTTGGAATTGTCGGTGCGCCCAATCCAGACATTTGGGTCAGCGTAGAGCTGGTTCCGGTTGCTTTGACCGACGGTTCACCGGACAAATGGATGCAGGTGCATTTCCAGGTCGGCAAGCTTTCGGGTCCACCGCCGAACATTGCCCCAATTCCCAGCCTAGCAGGCTTTCTCTACGAGACCCAACGTCGGATTGATTTTCCTGCGCCCGCCATTTCGGTGGCGAAGGCCTTGGTTGGTGTGGATGTCCCCATTCTTGCGGGGGTCATGGCGTATGGTTTGGAATGCCCCGAATTCACCAAGCTGCCCAACCTTCCCTATTCGACGATTGGCATGAATCACGGTTGTGTCGCTTCGGGAGGGCACTTTGTCCACCGGTTTTCGGCGGATGACACGGGATTGTTGAACGTCACCAGCTTGAATCGGCCTCAAGTACCGTTCCCTTCCCAAAACCCGATCGCCGAGCCTGTAACCTGGAAAAATTTTAGTGGGATGCGGATCCGCTACCAAGCCTCCCCAAAGCCGATCGAAAACCTTCCTGTCCAGTGGTTTCTGACCCCATTGGTCCAGGCCGGTTCAGGTACGACCTACATGTTGCCGTTGAACCAAGTCAACGACACCCTGGGTGCCTATTGCACGGCAAGATATCCCGCGGCAAGGCTTGGGCTGAGTTCCGATCCTGCGGGAATGGGGCGGATCGATTACTGGGAAAAACAAATCGTTTCGGGAATTTCCGTGGCGATTGGCGGAAACATTCCACATACCCACCTGGACAGGGGCTTGCTGGTGGATTCCATTATTCTGGAGCGCAGCCAGCCCTCTTCGTTTGTGATCGATTGGCGTCCCCTTGGGGCCTTGTCGGTTCGGATTCTGGGCGACACCTCGGTGGGGCCGTTGGTGCGGTTGATGCAAGGCGTCACGGTGGTGCGCACGGGAAATGCAAGCGCGACAGGAATTGTCTCCTGGACCGAGATTCCCGATGGCGAATACACCCTTTCTGTTTCGGCGCCCAATTTCACTTACGAGCCCGACCAGATCACCTGGAAAACCGGGACGTCCAACCAGATTTTGGTCCAACAATACCGGACCAAGCCCGTATTTTCTCCCAATCCACCCACACCCCTTGTGCTGGACGAAAAGCAGGTGGTGACGCTCGACCTGAAGGCCATGGCCAAGGATCCGCAAACCGGACTTCCCCTCTCGTGGTCGGTGGAATCGGTCGAGGGAACACCCATTCCCTACAAGCTTGACGCCACTTTGAGGACCTTGACGATTGGTGCCTCGTCCAGCTTCGTCTTTGGGTCGGCCATTCTGCACTTGCGGGCGACCAGCTCGCGCGGGGCTTCTGCCTATGCCCCCTTGTCGGTGACCATTCGACCGGTGAACGATCCTCCCCAAATTTTGGCCACCGATTGGAGCGTGGCTTCGGGAAGCCTTTTGGAGGTGAGCCTGGACTCGACACGTGCAGGTTCACCGGTTTGGGTGTTTGATCCGGATGATGGCTTTTTGAACTTGCAATGGACGGCGGCATTGGATCCGTCGTCGCCGGTTGGTGCCGTCGTTTCCATCGTGGATCGACGCCTCAAACTCCAAGCTCCCGCAGGGTTTACGGGCACACTGGTCCTAAACCTGTCGGTCAAAGACTTGGCGGGGGCATTGACCACGCGCCAAGTTCCGGTGAAGGTCATTCCCAACACGGTCGAGATTTATGGGATGAAAACCGAACAGTTGGCCAGCGGCGATTTGTCGGTCCGGTTCTATTCCCGATACTCCTTGGAGTCGGTCAACTTGCAGAATGGCACGATCAAGGTTTGGAATTCGCAAAGTGGCAAATGGGGGACCGTTCCCGCCTTTCTGACGGTGGTCCAAACACCGGGAACTCGCGACGGGCGATGGACCGATGGGGAATACTCCATCGTTGTCTCCCGATCGGCGACCTGCACCTTCGATCGAACGACCAGCTCCTTGGCCAATTTGATGGGAAGCCAGCAGATTTTGACCACCAAGATCCCTCTATCAGCAGATGGCAAGATCCTTGAAAAGGACGCGGTCTTCGCGGGAATCGATTTTGTCGGCCCCTCGGCGGTGGTGACGGGGACGGTGTTGGCAAATAATTATGTCTACGGGCGGTTTAGCGAATCAGGGATTCGTGTGTCTTGGAAGTGGCTCCAACCTGGAAAACCAAAGTTTGTGCGCTTGACCTTGGTCAATTCGGTCAATGTCCATGAGCGGATCCAGTCCATTACTGGTGATGAAGGTTTTGTCGATGTCCCCTGGGCCGATCCATCGTGGGATATGCTGGCACAAACTTCCTTGGATACGAATCGCCCCTACATTCGGGACGGACGCACGTATCGGGTGGAGTTGGTTGGCGAAGATGACAAGGGAAATTTGGGTGGGGGATTGGGGCAAGTCGATGTTCCAAGCTCCACCTACGAAATCCGATTCCGAACCTTAAACCTCCTTGAGCTTCCCAATCCATCAGGACTTGTTTGTCTTGAGGGGAACGGGTACAAGCAGTGCAAGGGTTTCGATGACTATTGGATTCACCAGACGACAACGAGTTTCGTTGGTGTCCCGCGCGGTTTATACACCGTCTCGATTCAAGATTCCCGCTACACCCCAAATTTGGTGGGCATGCTGCCTGGATGTGTTCGTGTGGCCTCCAATCGGTTTGACTTCAATCCATCCTACCCCTCTGCGATGGACAGGGATACCTCCCTCGTCCTGTCCATGAACCTGGTGCCAAACCATTTCTTGTCCGCAAATGGTGTTTCGATCGAACAAAATCTGGGAACGGGTGACCTCGTTGCGGAGTTTGTGGGCAAATCCTTCAATGAGGGAAAACCCGACTCGCTATTGCTGGGGTGGTCCGAGACGGATGAGGTTTCTCCCCAAGATCGAGAGGTCCATCTTCCCGTGAGTGCCGCCGATTCAGGATTCATCAAAACAGACTCGTCCTGGATCATGCGTTGGAGAATGTCCGAGCTGGCTCCCTATCTGGGTCGTGACTTGCTGGGTGGCGGACAAAAGAAAGCTTTGCGATTCTTGGGGGTTAGGGCAACTTTTCAAAACTCATCGAGTACAAGTGTTTCCCTCCGCGACAGCATCGATTTTCCCCTCATGGGCAAGCTTGCGGCGTGGCGGAACTTCAGTTTCAAAAAGCCCAATGTCGCCGAAAATGGCTCACGAACCATCAAAGCCGGGGGCGGGACTCAGTGGACGTTCTTGGCCCCCATGACGCATGGCAGCCTTCCCTCCATGACCCTTTGTTCGCTGGTGGTGAACGGAATCGATTCGACCAAAAAATGTCAAGATTATGACGTCCTTCCGAAAACTGAGCACACCGCCTTCAAACCAACGGTTGCCGGGGCCTTCCGGGTTCCTGGCTATGCGAACTTTGAAGAAGCCCTGACGGGTGGAGTGATCCAAGTTCCGGCCAATACCGATCGCGCGGCGTCCCAGTGGAATGTGTATGTGAACGAGGAAGGCGACTATCATGTGTTGGTCGACTGGTCGACCCCCAAACTCACGTCCACAGGAAGGATGGCGGTCAGTTTGGATTCCGGGAAGACTTGGTTGCTGGACCAAAAGCTTTACTGGGAGAAATGGAGAAAACTGGGTGTTGTCTCCTTGAAGCAAGGCTGGAATTCCTTGGCGATTCGCGCCGATCAGGGAGCATATCTCCGCGGAATTGCGGTGGTAAGGGTCGATGTGTATTCAGATTGGAACGCCCCAACACTGGATACGTCCGATGCGCCTCTCTCCTCGACCATCGATGCGCAATTGGAGCCCGATCGCGTCTACCAGTCGACGCTTCGCGCACGCGACGCCTACGGGTTGGTCGATTCCGTCCAGGAATTTTTCGTGGTCCGGCCCGATGGATTGTTCGGGGATGTGATCTTGGAACAAGAACAAGGCACGGGTGATTTGTTGTTGCGCTCGGGAGAGACCCGGTTCAAACCGCAAAAAGATGGATTCCAAATCCGTTTGGCGCCCAGGACACCTCTGATCACTCCTGTGTTGGACACCTCGAACCGGATGGTGATTCGCATTCCTCGCAAGGACATCCCGTCTGAATTCCTAAACCAGCCGGGCTTGCCCAAGGGGCACGCTCTGGACAGCATTCGCCTGATCACCACCAAGCCCGTGACCTACTCCTGGACAGAGAGATCCTGTTCGTTCTGGAAATGGGGGTGTCATACAGTTGTGAAAGATACCACCATGGACAAAACCGATTCCCTTCGGTTGGTCTGGACTGGGTACGACCAGTGGTACTCGGGTCACGATTTGCGCCCGCTGCCCACACCGGTCGTCACGGTGGTCAACACGGCCATCGATTCCATTGTGCTCAAGGTGACCGGTTTGGATGATTCGGCCGGCGCCACCCGGGGGACATCTGCCGGCAAGCTCACCGTGTCGTGGACACCAGGGTCGCATTGCGCCTCGCAGACCCAGATGGACTTTCCTTTCCGCCAGATTTTTGTGTCCGACGCGTCCGGGAATGTCAAATTCCGTCCGCTCTTTTCTTCCACCTTCTCGTCTTCGTTGGGAGACTGGAGCGATTCGACCGCCACCAGCCAACGTGTGCGCCACCAATGGTTGGATCTGGCCAAGGGTGGGGGATTTTACCCCATGCAGGTTTTGGAGAAAGCCATCACGGGGAATCGCGCCCAAGTGGCGTTCAAGATCCGCAATCCGCAGAACTACTCCATTGCCGTCAAGTTGTGGACACTGACTGGATTGTTCACCGGAGTCAATCGTCAAGCGTTCGAATACCGATTGCTTCCCGATGGGGCGACCAATCCCGATAATTACGCCTGGCACTCGGGTGATGGATTTGTGAAGAGCTGGCACATGCAAACGTCCGATCTGCTGTTGCAGCCGGGCGACCAAGAGCTGCAAATTCGCATGGTCGATGCGGGCGTGACCTTTTCGGGTTTTGCCCTCCAGCCCTCCACCACGGTGGCGCCTCCGACCGGATCCGCCGATGATTTGCCCACAACAGGCACGTTGGGGATGAACGAAGTTTTGGTCTCGGCGCCCAGCTTGGCGTCGGGAACTCTCCATGGCTTCAAAGTCGTGGCGACCGACCGCTGGGGCAACACCTCGTCCGATTCGGTCACCGTGAGCACGGCTTCGAACAACATCAAGATTCCGGGCTTGGCGATTTCCCTATCGCCTTGGGACGGAACGGGATGGATCAAAGGAACCACGGCCACCGCTTCGTTGGTGTCCGATGGCAAGTTTGTATTGCCACAGGGGGCCACCGTCAAGGCTTGGCTGCGCCGACGTGATGTCAGCGGCAAATTCACCAAAGATTCGACGGCGGTTGCGGTGACCAATGGCGCGACCACCGGCACCTGGAGTGCTACGCTGACCGGGTTGAATGTCTACCAGCTCACCCCTGCGGCGTTTGCGGCAGGAAACCGGGTGGTGCTGGTGGCTTGGATCGAATCGGGGACAGAGGCGGGGTCGCGCTCGGGAATCGATTTCGGCGTGCGTGCCACAACCCGCCCGACTTCGATGACGGCAACCTTCCTGGATGGCCCTGCAAATACCGGGCTTTCGTTCCACGTGCGCCAAGCGTGGCGCGAAGCGGGTGCTTTGGCCAATACGGCCACCGCCGACCTGGAATTGCCTGCCTTCAGGGTGCAAGAAGACGACACGGCTCAAAATCGGCTGCTGCTGCGCGGAGCTTTGATCTCCTATCAAAATGAAGTCGGCAATCTCAGGGTGACGAATGTCCAGGGGGGAAGACTGGCGGCCATTCATTGCAAGCTGGCGGGGACCACCGAGTCGGATTGCCGCGATGTCGCCGAAATGCCGTACTCCTTTGGGCGTTGGGCGGGTCGATTGAAGATGGAGTCTTTGAAGGCAATTCTTCAGGGGACCACCAATTGGGCACTTTCTGTCGGGTTGGCCGAAGTCCAAGATGATGCCGAGCGTCCTTCCCGAAGCAGCGATACCTTCCAATTGAATGACAAAGGCCTTGCCAGCAAGGTGGAATTGTCGAAGGACCGTTTCTGGATCCGCAATGTGGTGGCCGCCACCCAAGAAGAAGCGTTTGGGATCGAGGCTTGCCGCAACACCGTGACTCAGATCGCCGGTGGCGCCTACACCCTTCTCGCCCGTGGTTGCGAAGACAAGGTGGGTCCGTTCTTGACCTTCCCCTTGCAGATGCAAACCGATGGACCTTGGTCGGTGATCGGTTCGGCCTTCGATTCGATGCTTACCCCGTACACGATCACTTGGTCTCCGACCACCACGACCTCTAAGAAGTGGGTGGGCGGCGTTCCCGAAAATAGGGGGACCCTTTCGGTTCCTACCGCGCCGGTCGCGATCAACCAATCTTCCTTGAAGAATGTGAGCGGGGCTTCCTTGTGGGGCTTTGATGTCCAATCGTACAACTTCAGTTCGGCGGGGGTGACAAACCTGGTCTTTGACCTGATCCTTCCCGACTCCAAGCTGACTCCGGCCCAAGCCGGTGTGGCCCAACGGGTCAAATCCTTTGGCGGCATGACCATCAAAACCGACGCCGCCGTGATGAACGGTGGACCGGTCTTGGTGGGCACAGGGACTTCGACAGATCCTCAAAAATTGCACCTCGGATCAACCCTACTGCTCGAAGACGCGACCTCGTGGACCTTCAAACGTCTGGATGGAATTGGTTGGGCCTTGACTCCCAATCCGGGCGTGGGTTCCCAAGTGAGTGTCACGGGCCCCAATCCCGCCTCGTGGCGTTACAAGACCATTGGGACAACGTCCCAATCGGATGACAAATTCCGGTTCCCGTTCACTTCGTTGGTTCTGGGACCTGGCGTCTATGTCAATGCCGCGGCCGAACAAACCGTCTCGATTTCGACGGGTGGCGCCACGGTGGCGGCCAAGCTCACGGTCGACCCCGCCGACGACGAATTGCGGATCCAAGCCTCTGGAGTGTCGGTGACCTTGGACAAATTCTTCACGTTGCGAACCGGAGGCACCGCCTCGTCGGTCACGGTTCCCAACCCGGAACTGCAGATGGCGCCCGAGTTTGGATTGGCGGATATCGACGGCGTCGGCACTTTGGCCAATGCCAGCGATGTCGAGGTTTTGGTGGGCGGGCTGCCCGTCGTCAAGGCCTACCCCAGCGCCAAATACCAGATCATGGCCAATCGCGGCAAAATGTTGGTGCGGTTGTTCCGCCCCCAAGCCGTGCTCAGCAATATTTTGTCGGGTAAGACAGAATCTGGCGCACCGGGCACGGAAGTCCAAACCGCCGTGTTCACCACCGACCGCCTGCCGGTTGCCGTGGGTGCCGAGCTTCCGGTTCCGGCCACCTGGCAGAACTGGACCCTTCCTGGCGCCGAAACCATCGGGTCGTTGCAACTGGACAAGATGTTTTTGCAAGCGACGTCGAACTTCGATGCCACCACCCAAACCTGGACGCCGGCCATCCAACTCCAGACCCCGACGGTCATCACGTTGGGCAAGATGTTCGAACGTTTTGGAATGGATGGTTACCGACTTCCCTTGAAGGGGGTCACTCTGGGACTTGTGGCGAACGTTTCTAGCACGAGCTCCAATTTCGATTGGAGTGTCGATTTCGAAACCGCCCCGGTCGGATTCGCCCTCGATGTTGGCTTGACGCGCGATCGCCTCAAGACGCTGTTCGCCGGGGATTATAAGAAGGAAGATGACGCTTCGCCAGTTCTTGTCAAGTTGTCGACCCAAGGCTGGCCCATCTACGCCAAGTACAGCAACAACAACTTGAACCTGAGCTTGAGCGATTGGGAAATCGAACTGACCAAAGATTTCCCGGTGGAAGAAATGCAAAACACCTCGTTCCACTTGGACAAGCTGGAATTGGAGGCAACGGGCTCGAATTGGTCGGTGAAGCATTTCAATGCCAGCGGCACCAAGGAATTCCCCAATGGATTGAAGATCACCCCGGATGTCCAATTGCTCGGAACCACCACAGACCCGGTGAAGGTGGTTGTCACCAATGACGGTTCTGCCCCAACGCCAAAAAGTCCGTACTTCACCCTAAGTGCTTCGAAGATCAAGATTGGGAGTCTCACGTATAATTTGAGCTGCGGTGGTGTCGCTTCTACCATTTCCATCAATCTGGATGGTGATTTCAAAGGCGACGTGTGCGTAGAATCCTCGACGCAGATCAATGTGTATCCGCTGAACGACCCTAAACCCACCGTGTACATCTCTGGTGGGGGAGCTGACGGATCGATTCCCTACGAGTTGCATTTGAACATCGCCAAAGGAGTATTTGGGATCACTTTGGCAAAGGCCCACCTACGGACCACGTCCATCGAACCCGTGTTCCCCTCGGGAGTGGATGCCATCATCACTGCAGGGGTGTCGGTGAAGAATGGTTCCTTGCGCTTGACCAAGGGGCTGGCGTTCTTGAAACTGGGCGCCGACAACAATGGTTGGAAAAAGGATCTGGGGCCGTTTGGCGTGCTGGTGCCCGACCTGCGGTTTTTCTACAACTCAGAGGCCAAGGATGCGGTGGTGGGAGAGACCAACTACGGCGATGGTGTGGATTACACCGGCAAGATCGCCTTTGTGCTCAAACCCGAGATCAGCATGAATGCCGGCAGTTGTACGTCCAACGGCAAAGCCACGGTGGAATTTGTAAACGCTTTTGACAAGAGCGACCCCGTGGCATTTAATTGGGGTTTCAAGGTGGATGACTTTGCCTGCGACCTTGGCGGCTTGGACGTCGTGGTCCAGGGCTTGCAATTGGGCGAGAAGGACGACGACCTAACGGTTTCCACCAAAATGATCCAGGTAGCCATCAATGGGAAGGCTTCCTCTCTACTGGGAGGTGGGCAGACTCCAGATGCTTCCAATAAGGTGGATTTTCAGCCCACTAAGGCCGAGTTCGCATCCAAGTTCAAGGGCGTGGGTTTGTTGATTGAAGGTCTGCGCTATGAAAAAGAGCTGCAATTCGATGCAGTCCGGCCTGTGGGGCTTCCCATTCTGGACAACCTGGCTTTGGAGATTCCAGGGATCGGGGTGACGGTGATTTCGAACCTGGACGTGAGGCCGCTGTTCAGCAATCATCCTGGTTTGGCCTTCGACAACGTCCGGTTGGCCCTTCCCAAGGCCATGGGGGGCGATACCTTGCACACCGATTTCTCGGTCTTGTTCAATGGAAAATCCCCCTATGTCCATGTTCGCGGGAGCATGAACGAGCTTCCGTTGCGGATTCCCGGCATCAAACTCACCGACGACATCGGATTCGACGGGGCGAAGATGGTGATCCGGTTCAATACGCGACAAAACGGTGACGAAGGCTGGAGCTTTGAAGGCACCGCCGGTTTGAATTTGCAAGGCGGATTGGGCAAGCTCGATGCGGAATTGGCCGTTGAAAAGCCGGGTGACTGCAAAGTGGGTGTCTGCAAAGCCGTGGTCTCGTTGAAGCTCAAGCAAGGTTCCCGGTACCCGCTGGGCACCACGGGACTGTACATCGCCGGTCTCAAGGGTGGCTTCTACGACGGCACCTATTCGCCCCCCTGTGCCAAGGAATGCACCCACCAGGAAATGGCCAAGGGCATGAAGGTGGAGCTGGCCATTTATTTGGAAGCCGAAAGTCCGTCGGTCTTGAAAGGCACCACAGGCTTTTGGGTCCAACTCGACCGGATCAACTTTGGGGTCTATGGTCAATTCCTTCTGTTGGATGGTCGCGCCGATGCCTATGCCTGTGCGGCGGTGTTCCGGGGCGGCAAGCAATTCCACGGCGAGGTGCGTGTCAGCCTCCAGGCCATGCTATCGGTGGATGGTAGATTCGTTATCGACATCTGGTCCGACCAACGCGGCAAGAGCATGGCGGCCGAGGCCTCGGCCTCGGTGGGATTGGGTCGTGGCGCGATCATTCGTTGCCGCTGGTTCAAGTACCCGCGTTCCACCAATTGGTTTGGGCCGTTTGTGACGCGATTTGGCCGGTTCTCGAACGGCAGCAATGGCTTTACCACCGGGGTCCGGGCCTTGGGCCGAACCTGGGGCGCCGGGTTTGTCGATGGCGGATTCCGCCTGGGCAATGTGGGCCAATACCAGTTGGCCAAGCCCACGGGTGGCGGGCTGTTGACAATCATGGACGGCACGGAATACCGCGTGCTCCCGCTGGGCATGGACCTGCTAGGCGGCGAAGTGGTCTCGGTGAATGTGGGCGCGGCCGAAGGAGTGGACTGGCGCGGTGCCAAGATCCAATTGATGGAATACAATTCGGTTGATAATGGTTTTAGCGGCACGGTGATCGAGACAAATAATCTTGTACCACTGGTCGAATTGAGTGACACGACTTTGGTAAAACGCGAAGATTCGGCGAACATCCACTCCTTGATCTGGAAGAACCAAACGCGTCAAAGACGCTTGCTGGTGGCCATCCCCAACAAGGCGGGAACGGCCCCTTCGGGCGAAGTCCAAGAGGGCGATCAAGCCAACCTCAAATCGACTTCCGACGATCTCCAGGTGTTTATGGGACTGCGGGAACCAACCCCCAACCTTTGGGCACGCAAATGCCCCACCGACACCAACTTGGTGTGCATTTCCGGCAAGGTTGCGGATTTCCAAAAATCCAAAACCACCCGGACGCGCCATTACGACGCCAACGATAAATCCCTTCTCAACGGGCCCCAGGGTCTTCCCGATGTGTCCGATGTTCCGGTCCTCAACCAAAACCATCGCCTCAAGTTGTTGGCGGTGCCGGTTTGGCCCAAGGTGGGCAAAGACACGTTGGTGCGCGATTCGGCGATGGCCTTGGAAATCCCGTTGAGGGAAGTGGTGGGCCAGACCGACACGAACAACTTGGCGAACAACGCTTGTGTGACCGATCTTGCGGCGGAGCGCGCGATCCAGCTCACCGATTGCAAATGGAAGCCCACTTACTGGGCGACCGGGTCGTACCAGGTGATGGCGGGAGTCGAGACCGAAGACTTCTTGGCCTCGCGCGACAACGGGGTGACTGGCGAAGTCATCTTGCTCGACCAGACTCGACGGATTTTGTCCAAAGCTGGTGAAACCACGCCCTTCACGGTTGCGGTCAAATACCCCGACACGATCAAGGCCACTGTGGGGCTTGCCGTGTACGGCTCGGCACTGGACAGCGCGGCCACGCGTGGCAACGACCAGCGCCATACCTTGTTGGTCCGTTGGAAGGCGCCCATTCACCCCGATGTGATGGGCCACCAGATTCGCTGGACCGACAAGGACCAACAGCAGCACCTTTTCCAGGCCGGACCCGATGGCGAATGGAGCTGGGAGATTCCCGACAGTTTGGGTTATTTGGAGACGAACCCTGCATGGGATTCCACAAAGACCAAAGGCACGGTGGCCTCGGGACAAAAATCGGTGAGCTGGATGTTCCAGGTGCCCACCAAGATCGAGGTGGCCCCCGAGATCCGGGTCCGCGACACCATTCGCGACAGCACCTACTACGTTCCGTTGTGGAACCTGGCAGCGTCCTGGACAGGAACTGTTAAGCTTGGCCAAGCTTCGGGCGAGGCCAAAAATCCGTCGCTGTTGGGGTCTGTTGGCTCCATCCACGCTCTGCCGTTGGACAGCACCGTAGCCGCCACGCTGAACGTGTACACCCCAAATCTCGATACGGCGACCACGAGTCTTCGTCCAGCCAGCGATTATGCGCATTTGGATTTCGATTGGGTCGACGCCCAGGGCGTTTCGGTGGCCGATAAATTGCGCAAGGCCCTGCCCAAGGTGGGGACCTCCCAAACCTCGTGGCGCATCGACCGGACCAACCTTGCTCCGGTGCTGTACCTATCGGCCACCAGCGCCGCGCAATTGTGCGACACGATGACCCTGATTCGCGACACCAGTGTTTGCCACTTGGGCGACACCTTGGTGCCCGCCACGGCCATTGGCACCTACACCTTGCGCGTGCGGCTTTGGAACGAAGCCCGCTTGGAAATGGGCAAGCAAGTCACGTTTACGGTGCCGGTCACCGTCACGCCGCCCCATGCGCGCATCGACCGGATCACGCCCGACTACCTGCTGGGCCAGCGGCGCCAAACCCTGCACCTCCAGGCCAGCCAGCTGTGGGCCAAAGACGGATTCAAGCCCGTGTTGGCCATCCACGACAAAACCGGCGCGCGCTTGCCCATCAGCCTTGGCAACAGGTTGACCACCCGAAGAACATTGCTGGAGCTGCGCCCCGATTCGCTGGGACGCGTGGACACCGCTTTGCAGGTCCAAATCGAAGGCGCATCCGTTTATCAAAACGATAAGGACAGCCTTTGGATTGAGGTTTTCAATCGAGACAAGAACGGGGCCGAGTGGGGCGGAACGGTTTCAAAGTCGTTCCTAGATATGCCTGAAAAATTTGAGTGTACGGAGGCAAATGCGAAAGAAACCAGCCCCCACTACGCACGCTCCATGGACTTCGTCGGCTTCTTCCCCAAAGATCCAGGATTGACTGATACCTTGATCGGTCTGTTCTCCGAAATCCACAATCCCGATTTTGTGACGTGGCAGGTGAAGGTCAAGCAAGGCAACGATTCCGACACGGCCAAGGTGATCGAGGTGGACGAAGGCTTTGTCCGCTTTGTGCTGCCCGCGTTTGTGAAAGTCGGCAAACCCATGACGGTGGTGTTAAACATCCCCGACTCCTCGGCCGGCCCGGGTTGCAGCAACCAAAACTGGAGTCAAAAACTGACCCCCAGAGACCCCATCACCCC
>CAIKAA010000330.1 GCA_903825275.1 uncultured Fibrobacterota bacterium
CCAAGGCCATCACCGCCGCACAGTCCAAATGGACAAGCGATTCCAACGCAGCTCAAACCACACTGGGGAAATTGGACCTTCGCTTGGCGGCAACCCCACTGACGGGGGCGGCCAAATACACCAAGGATTCGACCACCATTGCCACCAAACTCGCCAAGGATTTGACGAGCTGGACCACCCATCTGGCCTCGGACTCTACGAAATTGGCGACGGATTCGCTCAACGCCCTGACCAAGTTCAACGCGGATACTTTGGCCATCCATGTGGCCGACTCTCTCAAGTGGGTGAAAAAAACATTCGACTCCACCGCCATGGTCACGGCAGATTCTTCTTTTGCCTCCCGAAAAGCGATCGTCGTCTTTAGCCCGATCGCCGGCAATTACGCGTCCACCCAAACCGTCGCCCTGAGCACCTCATTCACAGGCAGCGGAGCCAAGATTTATTACACCACCGACGGATCGACTCCAACCACCGCCTCGACCTTGTATTCCACCTCCCTGACCGTCGCAGAGGGCCAAACCATCAAGGCGATCGCCGTCCAGGACGGGTACGACCCCACACTGGCTGTCGGGGCGAAATACACCATCGGGACCACAAGCTCCCCCACCTTCCTTCCCGTGGCAGGAAGTTATACGGGAACCCAATCGGTGGTGGTGAAGACCAGCGATTCGGCGACGATTTACTACACCACCGATGGCACGACCCCCACCACTTCCTCCTCCTCGCTGGCCCAGTTTGGAGATGCCATTCAGGTGGAAGCGTCCCAGTCCCTCAAGATCCTGGCGGTTAGGTCGGGAAAAGGGCCCGCAACGGTGGCCAGCGCGGCCTACACCATTTTGGCCGACGCCCCCACGTTCTCGCCCGACACGGACACGGTCGCCCTTGATTCGGTCTTTTTGAAAATCTATGTGGAAGACTCCCTCAGCACGATCCATTACACCACCGATGGAACGACTCCCAATAGCAGTTCTCGGATTTTGGTCCACAGCGGCGATTCCATCAAAATCAGCGCCACCAAGACGATCAAAGCCATTGCCACCAAGTCCGGCCTATCCGCCAGCTTGGTCAGCACCGTCAACGACACCATCCAGGCCACGGCGCCGGTCCAAAGTTTGGCAGAGGGGGATGTAGACACGTCCAGAGTCTATGATACCCTCACCACGTCCACCCGTTCGGCCAGCATCTACTACACCACCAACGGGACCATTCCCAACGCCTCGTCGACTCTTTACACCGTTCCGATCCGGATCCACACCGCCCAGACCATCAGCGCCATCGCGATCAAGGCGGGAATGAAACCCAGTGAGGTGGTGGTTCGCGATTACACGGTACCCGAATAAGCCTTCAAGGAGGAAGGAATTGGGTCGATCAGCCCCGATTCCTCGGTTCCTACGACCCCGGTGGTGGGAAAGGGAGCCTTCCCCGGTCCGTTAATTTCGTTGCCCATTGGCTTTTTCCTTATGAAGTATGGTAGGATATGCCGATAATTGGACAAAGAGGCATTCCACCTTGGACATTTACGGATACACAGATTACCGAAAATTCCTGAGCGATCTTTACCAAGCTCGCAAAGGTGTGAATCGTGCATTCTCCTATCGATACATCGCCAACAAGGCGGGGTTCAGTTCGCCAAGCTTCTTTGGCAAGATCTTGGCTGGAGACACCAATATTTCCAACCAGACCTTGATGCGGCTGGTCGATGTGTTCCAATTGGTTGGTCCCGAGGCGGAATATTTTGAACTCATGGTCAACTTCGACCGGTCCTCTACCCAGGTCGACAAGCAGCGATACTTCCAGAGGATGCAGGCGGTCCAAAAGGGATCGGGACAAAAAATGTCAGAAGCTGGCATGGCCCTGAAATCTCGTTGGTTCGTCTCTCCGGTTTTTTCTTTGGTCGAAATGGGGCTGTTCACCGGTGACTACGGAAAACTGGGGCGGCTCGTTACCCCTCCCATCACCGCCCAAGAGGTGCTCTTCGCCTTGGATTCCTTGATGCAGAACCATCTGATCGTCAAGGACGAACAAGGACAAGTTGTGGTGAAATCCACCCAGGCACCACTTCCTCCCTCCCCCGTTTCTCCGAACCTCTCGAAGGGGGCTAGCCAAACACCTCTGTTCTCTGAATTTGACAGCACCTCCATCCCGAAGTTGCCGAAAACGACTCCGATGGATTTGCAAAAGAAGATTTTGGTTGTGCACCAGGAGCTGCAACGACTGGTCCGCCAAGCCAACGAGTCGCCCCCCCCGCTTTCCTCGGTCGAAACTGACTGGCAAAAGGCTTTGGCAACGAAGGACTTGCCGAATGACGAGGAAGGATCGGAAAATAAACCCGAGCCTCCACCCAAAGGGATCTACCCATGAACCGCAAAAACCATCGAACTCCATTCTCACCCAAACCATCGCGTTCCAAAACCGCCCTTGGAATCGGTTTGGTTTTGGCAACCAGCCTTTTGGGATTCGCTTCGCGAGCCGCTGCCGATTGCACCATTGGGGGTTCGGGAACGCCCTCCGATCCCTATCTCGTCGGCACCTATGACGAGTTGGAACAAGTGGGAGATGTATGTGGGATGGGTGCCCATTATGTTTTGAAAGCCGACATCGATGCGGCGGTTTCTGATACCGAGAACAATCGCAAAGGCTTTGTCCCCATCGGGAACAAAGGCGATACCAATTTCGTCTTCACCGGGACCTTCCGAGGTGCGGGCTTTTCCATCAAGAACCTCAAGATCGTCGATACCGTCGACCTCTATGTGGGCTTGTTCGGGTCCACCCTGGGCGCCAAGATCGATAGCCTGAGCCTGACCAACGTGCGAATTGTCGGCAAGGTCAGCAACGCCGGTGGTATCGCTGGTTACAACCAGGGAATCATCAGCAACGGATACCTCTCGGGCTCCGTGACCGGCGGCAAGAATGGAACCATCGGCGGCATCGTCGGCGAAAATGCCGGAACCATTTCCTCCTGCCACACCTTGTTGATCGTCGCGAGCGATACTGAGAGCATCCTGGGCGGCATTGCAGGAATCAACGACAGCGCTGCCTACATAACCAATAGCTATTCGTCGGGCAGTTTGACTTCCAAGACCTACAGCAGCACACTGGGCGGAGTGGTGGGATTGAATCTAGCCTACGGCACCGTCAGTGGGAGCCATTCCGAAGGAACCATCACAGGTGGAAATTCTTGCTGGGTCGGCGGAGTTGCGGGTGAAAATGCCGGAATCGTGGACAATAGCTACGCCTCGGGCACCATCGTTTCCTCGGGGTTTGGCAGTTACATCGGGGGGGTGGTTGGCTGGAACGATTCGGCAAGCATGATCAATGCGAGCTATTCTGCGGTTCCCGTTTATTGCGACAATAATTGCCTGATCGGTGGAGTGGCCGGTAAGAATTCCGGGGGAATTCGCAACAGCTATTCGACCGATTCGGTGATGGCGACCACCAACGGGGTTTTGGGTGGCGTCGCGGGGGAATCCGGAATCGGCAGCACGATTCGGTATTGCTACGCCAGTGGCCGCTTGGTCGTGGGGGATTCCGCAACGATTGGCGGGGTGGTCGGGGAAAACAGTGGAATCCTGATGAACAGTTATGGCAACGACACGGTTTCCGCCCGAGGCAACAGCCGGATTGGTGGATTGGTCGGAAGCAACGAGGCCAGTGGCTCCATCTCCAATTGCTACGCCATCGGACGTGCCATGGCAGGGATGAAGGCGAACTTGGGAGGAATAGCCGGAGAAAATCGGGGGTCGCTCACCACCAGCTTTGCCGTGGTCTCCTTTTATGAAAACGATTCTAACAGCAGTATCGGGGGAGCGGTAGGTATGAATGCTCCGGGAGGCAGCATCAGCAATATTTACTGGAACCTACAGGTCTCCCAGCAGAATGTCGGAGTTGGATACGATGCCTCTGGAACGGGAGGAGGGGCGCCCATCAGTCTGAACACCACGCTCATGCACGACAGCACCTACTTCACCGGTTTCCATTTTGGACCCGGAGCAGCTTGGTCCATCAACCAAGGGCGGTCCTTCCCCTCCCTCCAGAACATGGTCAACGCCCCAGGCGTGGGCGTGTTCGCTCGCCCAGGACATATCTTCTACACATCGCTGAGGCAGGTTGGCCAAACCGTTCGCATGGAGCTGGCGAGCGCCGCCAAGGTGCGCGTGGTGGATCCCCAGGGGCGTCAAATCATGGCGGAAACGGATTTCGCACCCGGAAGCCGGGTTTTGGACTTGCCCTCCCGCCACTCCACGATGTTCGTCTTGGTCAAAACGGCGCAAACGTCCTCTTCGCTGATCGTTGAGCCGGTTCGCTAGGCAAAAGTCGATCCGAACCCTCGTTTTCCAAGAAAGTCCTACCCTTCGGGGTTGGATACG
>CAIKAA010000331.1 GCA_903825275.1 uncultured Fibrobacterota bacterium
CTGTCCAACCAAATCGCCACAAAAATTGAATCTTACGTCCGCAGCAAAGGTCAAGAAGTCGATACGGCACGTGATATCACGGCACTTGGGCAAGAGTTCTCGAAAAAGGGAGTACCCTTCGCGCAAAGGAAGCATGCGGCTTCTTTGGTTCATGATGATCGTGATCACGGCAAGCATCCAGGCCCAACCTGGGGCCCGGTGGTTGCGGTTTTGCGACAAACAAACTCAAGCCTCTTTCCAAAGTCTGGCCTGGGAAGACGCCCCGATGCGAACCGATTTGTTGGATTCCCTCCAGCAACATGGCTGGATCGTTCGGAACCAATACCGCTGGGAAAATTTGGTGTCGGCCGTGCCGGGGCCCGGCTCGACGTTGCCCAATTGCGTGGAAGATCGAGGGCCCGTGGCCAAGGGGCGGAAATCGGTTCCACCCCAAATCGTCGCCTCTCGCAAATTCTCCCCAACTGCGGTGGCAGGCATCAACCCCGTGACCCTCGCTTTGCAGAAAATATGGGACGCCATGGGCATCGAAAGCGTTCGCCAAACCCTGCTCCAAAGGAGAGAGTCGGCGGGCAATGGAGTGACGATCGCGGTGATCGACGGACGTTTCGCGCTCCAGCACCAGGCACTTCAAGGAGTCAACTTTTCGGACAGTTGGGACTTTGTGGATTCCACCCCGAATCCTTGGGATTCGTTGAAGAACGGATCCTTTTCAGAAATCCACGGTGCTTCCACCGCCGGGCTGATTGGATCCCATTGGGATGGCCTGCCTGGGATTGCGCCCGGTGCGAATTTTCTGCTTTATCGCGCCGAAGACGATGCTTCCGAATCGGCCCGGGAAGAAGACAATCTCGCGGCGGCACTGGTCAGGGCCGTTGACCATGGGGCTCAGGTGATTTCGATCTCTCTGGGTTACCGGTTTTACGACGACTACGACACGATCGGATTCGAGCCTTGGTTAAAATTTGACGGCAAGACCTTGGTCGCCAGCCGAGCGGCCACGGCTGCGGCAAGGCACGGCGCACTGGTTGTGGTGGCCTCGGGAAATGATGCCCGAGTTGGTAGCCGGTCGATTGGATCCCCCGCCGATGCGGATTCCGTGTTGGTGGTCGGGGCCATGTCCGACAACCGCAAGGCCTGCAATTTTTCCAGTTGGGGACCCACCGCAGATGGACGACCCAAGCCCGAGGTGGCCGCCTTTGGCTGTTATGTACCTGTGGCGGGGGCGGCTGGAGTCCAAAACATCGACGTCCAAGGTGCGGGAACCTCTTTTGCCACTCCCTTGGTCGCGGGATTGGCCGTGCTTGCCAGACAATTGCTGCCGGGAATTTCGGCCTGGAGGTTGTTGAACCTCATCAAGGCCTCCGGGGATCGGGCCAGTGCGCCGGATTCGGTGCTCGGAACCGGGCTCCCCGATTTGCGCAAAATGTTCCCCGATCTCACTCGAGTCCGATCGATGGCCCTGCCCCCCCATTGGGCGCCAGCCTTGGAGCCATTGGTCTTTCAATCCTCCAGTGCGCAGGGGGGAGGCAACCTCGAGGTCGTCATCGCCTCGCTGAACGGACGGGTTTTGTTCCGGCGGTCCGGCCCCTACCAAACCGGATCGGTGCTGTGGGATCCCTCGGGCTCGAACTCTCCTCGCCCTGGCATGCTGGTGGTCAGTTGGTGGGGAGATTACGGCAAAGGGTCCCAGACAGTTCTTGTCCTGCCATAATCCCCAGGGGAGGTGGGAAGGATGGTCGTTCCGGTTTCAGAGGCTGGAAAACAAAGGAAGGTACGGAAACCCCGTCCCCAACAGCATTCCGATCGCCGCACCGATCAGCACATCGGTTGGGTAATGCACGCGCAGGTAGACCCGGGAAAAGGAAATGATCACCGCAAGTGGCAATAGGATCGGCAAAATTTGGGGTAGGAAATGACACACGTACAGAGTGATCGCCAAGTTGTTCATCGTGTGGCCACTCGGGAAACTGAACTTGTCCGGAGGAGAGAGCAAGGGCTGAAGATCGTTGCGATGAAAGGGACGCGGACGATTGAAATGATTCTTCAACACCTTGTAGAGGCAAACGGAAGTCAGACCAACCGCCGTGCCCCGCCAAGCGAGCGCGAATCCAGTTTTCCATCCCAATTCCCAAACCGCATAAGGCGCGACCAGAGCCCAGAGCCAGCCATCTCCCAATCGGGTTGCCAAACGCATCAGAAATGCATTGAAACCATGAGATGGCTGTTTCCACCATGGAAGAATCTTTCCTGTTTCGAAAGCGGTCAGCCTTCGTTTCCAGCCGTCCTGCTGTTCCATGCTTGACCCAACCTATAAAACCGCAATCATGAAGACACTCAAAGAACTGCCACCAGAATTGTGGATTCTTAGATATTTTGGATGTGGCGAACCTGGAGGAATTATTCCATCATTGGAAATCCATCATTTTTTCAGGCTGCCGTAAAGACTTCAAGGAGTGAAACACGCATGAAAGTTCTCGTACAGAAAATGCGACGTTTGATCGGGCTTCCGGTCGCGACGTCTCTCTTTTTGTTGACGATCGCAGGAGTCGTCGCCACCGTAAGCGCCCAAGGTGTGCCAAAATCCTCCGATTCCGTCGCCGTGGTCCAAGCCGTCGTGGCTCCGACTGCGACGACCGTCGTGGCAGATCCTCCGCACGAAGCCTTCAAGTATTTCGCCTTCGCCACTTCCGAGAAGTTCTCCGATGGAGAACGCACGGCGCTGTGGGTGGTGCTTTGCGTCGCCCTTGCCGGCCTCTTGTACGCGTTCCTGTTGATGCGTCAAGTTTTGGCTGCCGACCAGGGAACGGCCAAAATGAAGGCGATCGCCGACGCCGTCCGGGAGGGATCCAACGCTTACCTCAAGCGCCAGCTTTCCACCGTCGCGGTGTTGATCGTCGTGCTGGTGGTCGCCCTCTATTTGGCAAAGGGAATGCAAAGCGGATTTGATTCTCCGTTTGCCATCGGACGTGCCATCGCCTTCTTGGTCGGTGCCATCTTCTCGGCAACCGTGGGCGTGGTCGGCATGCGTTTGGCCACCACCGGCAATCTGCGTGTCGCCGCGGCCGCCTCGAAGGGGTTTGGCAAAGCGCTCATGCTGGGATACCGTACCGGAACCATCACCGGCATGCTCACCGACGGGCTGGGTCTGTTGGGCGGCACCTTGATTTTCATGATTTACGGAGAACACGCCTACGAGGCCCTTTTGGGCTTCGGATTCGGCGGCACCTTGCTCGCCTTGTTCATGCGCGTTGGCGGTGGCATTTACACCAAGGCCGCAGACGTGGGCGCGGATCTTGTCGGCAAGATTGAAAAGGACATTCCCGAAGACGATCCCCGCAATGCCGCGACAATCGCCGACAACGTGGGCGACAATGTGGGTGATTGCGCCGGAATGGCCGCCGATATTTTTGAATCCTACGAAGTGACCATGGTCGCCGCGATGATTTTGGGCTGGGCCTCCTTTGGACACAAGGGTGTGATCTTCCCGATCTTGGTACGGGCCATCGGGGTGTTCGCCTCGATCATTTCCACCTACCTGGTCCGTGCAGGCAACAAGGGCGATGTCGCTTCCGCCATGAAGTCCATCAATGTCGGCTTCATCACGGGTTCCGTCCTTTCCGTGTTCGGCTTCGTGGCCCTGGGCTGGAGTTACCTGCGGTTCGACGCCGGTATGGTGACCCGTGGGATCTTGAATCCTGGCGCATGGGAATCCATCAAGTCCCTTCCCTACTGGGCCAACCTCGGACAGGTCGGCTTGGACATGCGTCCGGCCATCACCACCCTCATTGGCGTGATCCTTTGCGTGGCCCTCAACAAGGTGACCGAATACTTCACCGGCACCGAGTTCAGCCCGGTCAAGAACTTGGTCAAAACCTGTCGTACCGGCCATGCCACCAACATCATCGAAGGCCTGGCCATCGGATTTGAATCCGCCGTCTGGACGATTTTGGTGTTGGCCGTCGCCATCTTCGCATCGGTCACGGTCTACCAAGACACCCACAACGCGATCTTCATCGCCTACGGCGTGGCCATGTGCGGTATCGGAATGCTGACCTTGACGGGCAACACCATTTCGATGGACGTGTTTGGGCCAGTGGCCGACAACGCCAACGGCATCGCCGAAATGGGTTTCGATCGCGAAGAAATGGGCGAAGAGTCCTATAAGACATCGCGCCAAATTCTGGCCGATTTGGATGCCGTGGGCAACACGACCAAGGCCGTCACCAAGGGGGTGGCCATTGGTTCCGCAGTGATCGCGGCGGTTTCGCTGTTTGCTTCCTACATCACGGTGATCGGATCGGGCGGCGGTGGGGAAGACAAACCCTTGCCCATCGAACTGTTCGACAAGGTGGCCGCACTTTTAACGGTCTCCAATCCCACTTTGCTGGTGGGCATGCTGATCGGCGGAGCCGTTCCCTTCCTGTTCAGTTCCATGCTGTTGCGCGCCGTGAGTCGCGCGGCCTACCTGATTGTGCGTGAGGTCCGGACCCAATTCAAGGACAAGGAGATCTGGGCGGGAACCAAGAAGCCCGACTACGCTCGCGTGGTCCACATTTGCACCTCTTCGGCCCAAAAGGAATTGATTGGCCCCGCCGTCTTGGGTGTGGTGACGCCGCTGTTGGTGGGATTCGTGCTCGGGCCCATCGCCCTGGCCGGCTTTTTGGCCGGTTCCATTGTGGCCGGCGCATTGTTGGCCAGCTTCATGGCCAATGCCGGTGGCGCTTGGGACAACGCCAAGAAGTGCGTGGAAGACGAGCCTCGCGATCTTGAGAAGAACACCGGCAAGGGTTCAGAAAAGCACAAGGCCTCGGTGACGGGCGACACGGTGGGCGATCCTTTGAAGGACACCGCAGGTCCGGCCATCAATCCGCTCTTGAAGGTCATGAACATGGTCTCGGTCCTCACCGTGCCCCTGATGCTGGTCTATGACGAAAAGTTGGTGGACTTTGTGAACAAGGGCTGCCAGGAAGCCAAGTTCACGCTGGACAAGGCTTTGGTGCACCGTCCCAACGACACCATGTGGTGGATTGCAACCGTCGTGTCTCTGGGTGCGATCGCTTGGTCGATCTGGCAATCCAAGCGCGTGAGTCCCGAGATGAAGAAGATCGAGGAAGAATCGGCTTAATCGTCGCTTCTTGATTTCCAAAACGGTTCGGACTTCCCGGAAACGGGATCCGAACCGTTTTTTTTTGGTGGGAGGTGGTTGTTCCACGATGGGTGCGAAAATTCTATGTTGGCGAGCCTCCTAGTCACCATCAGCCCGAGGCCAACATGTCTGGATCCATCGTTCCCGAAGACCTGAAATACGCACCTTCCCACGAGTGGGTCCGCATCGATGGCGATGTGATCACGGTGGGGATCACCGATCACGCCCAGCACGAGTTGGGCGACATCGTTTTTGTCGAACTTCCCGAAGTGGGACAGAAGGTGGAACAGGGCAAGGGACTTGCCGTGATCGAGGCCGTGAAGACGGTCGCCGACGTCTACGCGCCAGCCGATGGCGAGGTCGTCGAAGTCAATGCTGCCTTGGCCGACAGCGCGGGCTCCATCAATGCCGATGCCTACGCTTCTTGGATCGCCAAAATCAAAATTTCCGGTCCTCTTTCCGCGGAATTGGTTGACGCCGCCGGATACAAGGCGCTGCTGTGACGCATCGCTTCATTCCCAGAACGTTGGTTGAAGAAAAGGAAATGCTCCAAGCCACTGGCGTGGAGCGTTTCGAGGACTTGCTCCCGGCGATTCCTGCGCACTTGCGCTTGGCGCGGCCGTTGGACGTCCCCGCGGCCCAGTCCGAGATGGCGCTGTCCCGCGACATCCGGCGCCTGGCCCAAAAAAACAAAGGGATGACGGAAATTGTCAGCTTTCTCGGGATGGGGTGGACCAAGCATTTCATTCCGGCGGCAGTGGATTCGATCGTGTCGCGCAGCGAATTCACCACGGCCTACACGCCCTACCAGGCCGAGGCTTCCCAGGGTAGCCTGCAGCAGATTTTTGAATACCAGACGATGGTCGCCGAGATCGCGGGCACCGAGATTTCCAACGCCTCGCTCTACGACGGGGCCACGGCACTGGTCGAAGGCTTGATCATGGCCTGTGCTTGCACCAAGAATCGCAAGCAGTTCGCTTTGGCTTCCAACCTGAATCCCCGTTATCGGGAAGTCGCCCAGACCTACTCCGCCTCCAACGGTTGGACCTTCCACGACGTGGCCTGGACCGCCGACGAAGGCGCTTTGGATCGCGCCTCGATCGAATCGGTCTTGGCGACAAATTCCGGCAAGATCGCCGCGCTGGTGGTCCAGACTCCCAACACCTTCGGGCTGTTGGAAGACTTGTCGGGTTTGACCGATCTTTGCAAGGCCGCGGGTGCGGTGCTGGTCGTGGTCAGCGATCCATTGGCCAACTTGATCAGCGATCCTCCAGGCGCTTTCGGCGCCGACATCGTGGTCGGTGAAATGTTGGGCTTGGGACTTCCCACCTCTTTGGGCGGACCCTCGCTGGGCTATCTTGCGACCTGGAAAAAACACTTGCGCCAAATGCCCGGGCGCGTGGTGGGACGTACCGTGGATGCCGAAGGCAAGCGGGCCTATTGCCTGACCGCCCAAACCCGCGAACAGCACATCCGCCGCGAGAAGGCCACCTCGAACATCTGCTCCAACCAAGGGTTGATGACGGTGGCCTGTTCGGTGTATCTCGCCCTCCAGGGGCCCAAGGGACTGGAAGAGGTCGCCGAACAATGCATGACCCGCTTGGCCTATGTCCGCACGGGTCTGGCCAAGGCCGGCATCAAGCCATTGTTTGCCGGAACCCCTTTCCAGGAACAAGCCTTTCGGTTGCCTTCGGGCTCGCGCGCTCGCGTGGAAGCCGCGTGCCGAACCGCCGGGCTGCTGCCCGGAGTCTGGTTGTCGGATCTGATGGCGAACGTCCCTAGCGAGACAATTCTTGTCTGTACCAGCGAAACGCACTCCAAATCGGACCTCGACCTGTTGGTCTCCATCTTGTCTTCCGCCGGAGGGGCCGCGTGATGTTGCACGACGACACTGGACGCACGTTGTTCGAGAAGTCCCGGCCCGGCCAGCGCGGCACCGGCGAAATCGAGTGGGATGTTCCCCGGGTTGGCTTGGATACCCTGGTTCCGGCCAAATTCCGTCGCAAAAAGGCGCCTCGCCTTCCCGAATTGTCGGAAGGCGAAGTGGTGCGCCATTTCGTGAACCTGAGCACCAAGAACCACCACATCGACAAGGGGTTCTATCCACTCGGCTCTTGCACGATGAAGTACAACCCCAAGGTGAATGAATCCCTGGCGCGTCTGGCCGGATTCACCACGCTACACCCCTTGCAGCCTGCGGAAACGATCCAGGGCGCCTTGGAGTTGATGTGGCGCTTGGAACGCATGCTGGGCGAAATTTCGGGGATGGATTCGGTATCGCTCCAGCCGGCGGCGGGTGCCCACGGTGAGCTCACCGCCTTGTTGGTGGTGCGTGCCTACCATCTATCTCGCGGCGAGGACCGCCGCAAGGTGCTGATTCCGGATTCGGCCCACGGGACCAATCCGGCCTCGGCGGCGATTGCTGGTTTTGAATGCGTGACCGTAAAATCGGCTCCTGATGGCCGCACCGATGTCGAGGATTTGAAATCCAAGCTCGGTCCCGACGTCGCGGCGTTCATGATCACCAACCCCAACACGGTGGGAATTTTCGAGACCCGGGTCGAGGAAATTTGCGCGGCTTGCCACGCGGTCGGGACCCAGGTCTACATGGATGGTGCCAACCTGAATGCCTTGGTCGGGATCACCCGGCCGGGAGATCTGGGTTTCGACGTCATGCACTTCAACCTTCACAAGACCTTCACGACGCCTCATGGCGGCGGCGGACCGGGATGCGGACCCATTGGGGTCAAGTCCCACCTCTCCGCCTTTCTGCCCTCGCCACGGGTGGAAAACCACGAGGGGAAATTCACCTTGGCCAAGCCCGCGACCTCCATCGGGCCGGTCCATGGAGCCTTTGGCAACTTCCTGATCATGGTTCGCGCCTACGCCTACATCTTGGCGATGGGGCCAGAGGGATTGGCGAACGTCGGGCATACGGCGGTTTTGAACGCCAATTACCTCTACGCCAAAATCAAAGAGGGGATGAGTTGCAAGTTCGACGGCCCCTACATGCACGAGTTCGTGTTGGACGGATCGCCGTTGAAGGCCCTGGGGTTGCATACTTCCGATTTCGCCAAACGTTTGATGGATTTCGGAGTGTACGCGCCCACCATCTACTTCCCCCTGATCGTGCCCGAAGCCATGATGATCGAGCCCACCGAAACCGAGAGTCGCGAGACGCTCGACCGGTTCGCCGAGATCTTCCTGGAGGTCTTGCGGGAATGCAAGGAAAGTCCAGAAACGGTCCACTCGGCTCCCCACAACCTTCCGCTCAAGCGGGTGGATGATGTGAAAGCCGCCAAGGACCTGATCCTCACTCACCCCTTCGAGTAGAGTTTTTTTGCAAGGCTTCTCCATATGTCCAATGCGCTGACAGAAACTGACTTCGACTTCCTCGCCTCGGTTGGAATCTCACCCACCGAGGCGGATCGACAGATTGGCCAGCTCTTGGATGGTGTGTCTCCAGCTCAAGTGGTCCGTGCGGCCACGTTGGGCGATGGGATCCTCCAGCTCAGTCATGAATTGATGGAGGAATGTCGAAACGCGGCGCTGGAGGGCGAGGTCGCTTTTTTTGTTCCCGCCAGCGGGGCGGCTTCGCGGATGTTCGCGGGGCCTCGCAGCTTTTTGGCGGGCGAAAGCAAGGAC
>CAIKAA010000332.1 GCA_903825275.1 uncultured Fibrobacterota bacterium
CCGTGAGCGTGCGCGGAAACGGATTGGCCAAGGTCAGGCGCATCACCGAATCCCCCACCACCGGAGCAATCACCGTCAGCGTGCGCAGGCTGTCGAAGGGACCGAACTGGATGTGGACCGAATCGGGGCTTTCGCCCGAGTGCAGGGCGCGCTTGAAGACCAGCACGATCTGGTCAGCCGTGCCATTGCTATCCGCATCCAAAATCCAGGCCCGCGACACCGGAGGGGGACGCGACCAAAGTTTCAGAACGCGGTACAGGCTGGGACAAGCTTCCGCATTGTTGCCATGCAGGTCAGTGACTTGGGAGGAATCGAGAAGAAGTGAATCGCCGGCGATCAAAACATTGTGGCGAATGGCAAGGGTCCAGCGGTTGGTCGAGGGGTCGGAGAGCCAAGCCGAATCGACCGTGATCGCCGTCGTGGTGACCGGCGCATGGGCGCGCAAGGCCTTGAGCCAGAAGGTGTGCGAGGGAGCGACACTTGCCTCGTCCAGCCACACCGCCATCGTGTCGACCACGTTGCCGCCCAGGTTTTCGACCAGCTTTGCCGAATCGATCCAAGGGCCGATGGAATCGGATAGGGATACGCTGGTGGTTTTGGACGTGCCGTCCCCTGGATCAAGATTGAGGAATAGAGTGCCACCCGTCACGCGAAGGGTGGCGGAGTCGGGAACGGCGATCGTCAAGGTCTGGCCGTCGGCACCAATTCCGATTTGGGCATTGGTAACTGGAGCGTCGTAAAGGGTGTCGTTCTTTTGACCCACCACCACCACCCGACCATCCTTGAGGGAGCTACCCGTGGAGGAAGTGGCGGTGAGCATTTTTACCGAAACGTCATCGATCAACATTCCCCATGCACCTGCGTTGGTCCCTTCGATGCGCAAGGAGTCCCGACCCGTCGCCAGCAAGTCGTAGCTCGCGAGCTTCCACATTCTGGGCCCCGATTTCGTGCTGGACGACACGGTATCCACTGTCGCGCCATTCCACGAAACCCTGATTTTTTTGAGAAAATTCGGGTCCCCCGCACCGCCGTCTCGGTTTTCCGAGTAGTAGAACGTCAAGCGCACATTTGTCCCGGGAGTGGTCGAGAGGACCTGCCAAATGCTGCCGGGATGATTCGAATTCATGTCCAAGGCTTGAACTCCGTCATAAGCCGAAAGCCCAAGCCCGTTATTCACGATGATGTCGACACTATCTCCCGCCCCAATGTGCCAAGCGCCAACCATTCCCGTGTGGTACCAATATTGCCCCGGAGTTCCAGCGGCGGCGGCGGGCAATTCGAAACTCGAATTTTGGACAATATCTGACCCAACCACACTCGCTACGCCCAGCTTGGTATCAAGCCTTGCCGTCACATGCCCACCCGCTCCGCAATCCTTCGCGACCGCCCCCCAGACCAATTGGGGCCACGCCGTGATGGGGCGCGGGAGGAGCGCAAGTTTCCGGTAGAGATTTGGACAATTTGCGGCAACGTTGCCCTGCAAATCCTTCACCTTGGCAGGATTGAGCATCACGGAATCCCCAGCTTTCAGGACACCCCCACGTACGGCGAGAAGCCACTTTCCTGCGGCGGAATCCGCCAACCAAGCGGAATCCACCGTCACCGTGGAAGTATTCAAGGCCACCCCACCGCGAAGAGCCTTGAGGAACAACGACCTAGCGGGTGCCACCACGGGTTCGGTGACCCACACCGCAATCGTGTCCACGGGATTGCCGATTCTATTTTCCACAATCTTTGCCGAGTCGATCCATGGCCCGACAGAATCCGTCAAAGCAATGGAAGTCGTCACAATTCTTCCTGACCCCACATCGAGGTTCAGACTCAATTGTCCACCCGTCAAGCCGTGAATCGCCGAATCGGGAAGATTGATCCGGAGCGTTTGGTTGTCCAACGCAACATCAACATTGTTGGTGTCCAGGCCTATCCGGTAGATTGTGTCGTTCTTCGGTCCCAGCAAAACTAGGGTGCCATTTTTGATGCTGGTCCCGGAGGATCTGCTCATGGTCAGCAATCTCAAAGAAAGGGCATCGACGAAAATGCCACTTGGCCCTTGGTTGATCCCAAAGAGACAGAGAGAATCTCGACCGGTGGAGATCAGATCGAAGCGAGCGGTATCCCATTTTCCCTGATGCACAAAGTCTTGCTTAAGGGTATCGAGAAATTTGCCATTCCAGGAAACACCCGCTCTCGCTCCATTGTAGGTACCACCAGCTGCGATGTACATCACCGAAAAACGCACACGGCTACCGGCAGGTGGTGTAATGATTTGCCAGACCGAGCCTGGATCGCTTCCGTTCAGGTCCAGCGATTGGTTTCCGTCCGAGTGAGGGATGCCGAATGCCGGATTGGTATCCACCACGATGTCCACATAGTTGAGCATCCAACCGTCATACATTCCATGAGCCCCGTAATAATCCGAATACTGGACGGCCGTTGGAGTTTCAAAACTGGCGTTCTGCAAAATTTCGCCACCTGCCACATCCAGAGGTCCCAACGGATGGTCCAAGACCGCCGTCACATGCCCGCCCTTTCCGCAATCCTTCGCCACCACGCCGGAAACCAATTGGGGAGAATTGATTTGGAGGGAAAGCCTCCGATAGAGCGATGGACACGCTTCGGCCTTGATCCCATGGGCATCCCTCACCAGGGTTGGATTGAGGATCACCGAATCGCCAACCTGAAGAATATTCCCGCTCACCGCCATCAACCATTTTCCGGTGATGGGATCGGCCAGCCACGCCGAATCCAACTTCATGGTGGGAGTGCTCAGCGGCGCACCACCACGCCAAGCTTTGAGGAAAAATGTTTTGGCTGGCGCGATGATCGGTTCGTCCACCCAGAAAACCAAGGTATCGACCGGGTTGGCGTTCAGGTTCTCGACAATTTTTGCCGTCTTGATCCAGGGGCCGATGCTATCGGTCAACGCCATGGTGACCACACTGGGTGAATTCGACTGGTAGGGAATCGAAATCCTTCCCGTCGCCGTCCAAGCCGTGGTGTCGGGCACACTGCCCGCCGGCAGAGGAATGGTGAGAACGGTGCGAGAGGCGTCCAAATAGGTCGCCGAGGCGGGGACGGGAATCGACAACTTTTGTCCACGAGCATTCACGAGGATCACCGTGTCGGGGCCCAATTTGACCGGTGTCTTTAGGGACAGCAGGGACACATCGTCCAAATACACACCCGTTTCATCTCCATTCAAAGCTCTAAAGCTGAGGACATCATTGCCCAGAGTCCGCACCTTGATGGTTTCCTTGTTCCAACCCGACAGAGGGGTGTTGGTATGCGGGACAGTATCGATGGCTCTGCCATTCCATTGAACTTCGGCGGTTAAGGCAAGGCCTTGGCTCTGGTTGTTCCACCAGAAGGACAGGCTCAAATCTTGGCCGGCGGTTGTCGCAAGGGTTTGCTGAATTCCGCAGGGAACCGAACCAACCAAGTCCAGCGAAAGCTCCCCATTGTGAGGGATTGCATAGGTCCGCTTGGCCACATCGACATGGTTACCCCCAAGCGGGTTTATAACTTTCCAAGCCCCCACACTGTCTGCGTAATGCGCCACCAAGTCATTGGTGACCGGAGCCTCAAAGCCGCCATTCAAAATGAGCTGTTTTGGAACCGAACTGTCGGGAACCGGCCGATCAAAAAACACCTTCGCCTGATAGGCTCCTCCACAACTTCGGTAGAACCCCGTGTTCTTTGGCGATGGCCATGGGGTCCAGACCGATGTTTTTAACGTGACCGAATCGGCGGGGACCAAGGGATTGTTGTAGGTGGAATAGAGGGTATCGCCCTGGGGAGGAGAAACGGCGGTTCGGATCCAGCCCGGGGTGGTGGAAACAGAAATCATGTCGGAGCGGAAAAGGCCGCTGTTGACGTCATAGATTTCGTTGAGCGTGATGCGTACGCTGTCGCGTCCATTGTGAAGCAGAACCGTGATCGAATCCATATTGCTGTGATCAAGGTTTGCCAGAGAATCCCTCAACAGAACGTAGATATGAGTGGAATCGGCCACCAAGGCGCCCAAAATGGTGTCATTGGGCCACGTGTCGGCATTCACAATGGTCAGGATGGGATTGGGTTTGGCGATGGTGAAGGTGACCTTGCGGGACCCGGCCGATGAGCCATCGGCACCCACCGTCTGGAAGGTGTAAACCCCGGCAGCCAAACCCGTCATGACCGTGGTGTCGATGGTCGCCGAGGTCAAGCTGGGATCTACCGCGATCCCCCCGAAAAACCGACCCGCTCCAAACGAAATGGGCGGATTGGCCGAGGGACCCGAGAGCAGAAATTGCCCAATGCTGGGAGTGCGGGTGGTCACCGATTTCTGACAGCCCTGGCCAGTCGTTTGCGAGGTGTACAGGTCGAATTTTGTCGAAACCCCGATCGAGGATTGGACCACGTCCAAGGTGGGCACGCTGACCAGTTTCATCGAGGTGCTGACCGATAAAACCGACCCACAGGTGTGCCGCTCGCAGTAGAAGAAATCAAACGGGTAGGTCGCCCCGTCGGTTAGTCCCAAGGCGTCTAGTTTCACTGAATCCCTTTGTGGTGGGTGGACTCCACCCAAATCAACCACAAGCTTTTTGTTGATGAAGACCCAGACGTCGTCATCCCCGGTGAACTTGAAGACTTGCCCCGGGTGGTAGTCGAAGACGGCATGGCTTTCCATGCAGTAGGCGAAGTTGTGGGTCCCGTTCGTTCCGCAAGCGGTTTGCTGATTGTACGGGTTGACCTTCCCATTGGCCAAGCTATCGAAGTCATCGATGGGAAAGAATGCTTGGCTTGAGTAGGCGTAATTTCCCGAAGTGGGATCTAGCGAGAGCGGAATGTCACGACAAGTCCTCGCATTGAACGTGGAATCGTCGTGGAACCACCGGTAGAGGTTGGTGTTTCGCAACGAGTCGGGCCCGGGTGTCCGTGTTGGGGTGCCATCAGGCCCCAGATCGGGAAGGACCATTCCCTTGCCGAATTTCGTGACGGTATTGAAATCGCCGCTGTTCGTGAAGTCGCGAATGGTCCCGGCCAACAACATGACTTCGCACAAGCCGGTTTGACCAGGGAAAGAGGAAACCACCGTGGGCGCGCCGCTGATTGCCGCCGTGGTGATCCAAGCCGTATCGGAAGTCGCCAGGGTTGTCGTCAGGTCGATCGATGTGGAGTTGGCAAACCCGGTGTTTCCCAAAACAGTTCCCGTCTTGGCGTTTTTGAACGTCACTGCGATCGGGGCGACGCGGTCGATGTACTGGAATTTGTACCACCCGCAATTGTACGGATCGGGCTTCATCGGCAACGTCGCCGTCCCAAACTGGATTTGGGGATGCTGGATGGGTAAGGTGCCACCCCAAGGGTTGAAGAGCAGAATGTTTTTTAGGATCGGAGCGGCGATGGAAGCTTTGGGGGCACCGATTGGCTCGGGCGAGGACCAAATCCAAATCGTGTCGTTCCCCCCCACCAGCGAATCGAAGGGGACTGGCAAGGGGACCGCCCCGACGCCCAGCAATCCCAAATACTTGGTGGAATCGGTGTTGCGGAAGGTGAGGGAAAGATTGGTGAAGCCTGTTGCCTTGAAACTGTACCAACCCGGGGCACTGTTGACCGGGATCATGGGTTTCCAGGCCAGGGCGGTTCCCAAACGCACCTGTGGCTTTTGGGCCGTCGAATCGCTTTCCCAGGGGTTCCAGAGAAGGATGGTCACGGGGGCAGGAGCTGCCTGCACAACCACGGGGAAGCACAAAAGCGCAAGTAGAATGGCAATACGATGAAGGTGAGACATGGATTCTCCTAATAAACACCCGGGTGAACCGCGAGCGGACCCTTCACACCAGTCCGTCGACAGGACAATGTAACACCCATTCAAACCATAATCTTACCGCCATCTTCCGATTCCGGCACCGGTTATCTAGCTCCCATCCGCAAAGTCCGTACTCCCAGCCGAAACGCGCTAGAAGAAGGACTCCTTGGATGTTTCCGATTTGAAATTTATCGGTGCTCCCCCTACCAGTTGGTGAAGACGTGCCACGCCATCTTGTAGGTTTGGTTCCACAGCGACCAAGAGGGTGCCTCACCCGCTTCCGCGACGTTCTGCCACAAAACCAGTCGCATCGTGTAGACGCCGCTGGCGACCATGTGGCCTTGGTCGTCGTTGCCGTCCCAAAGGATGCGCAGCTGGTAGCG
>CAIKAA010000333.1 GCA_903825275.1 uncultured Fibrobacterota bacterium
CCGATCTGGCCCTTCGACAGGCTCAGGGCGAGCAGTTGAATCCACCCGCTCATCCTGAGTCTGTCGAAGGACGAGCGGGAACGTGGTTGGGGCGAAATATTTAGCGAGCCAAGGTGATGGCGCAGACGAGGGGGGCTCCGCCGCCCTTGGCTACTGCGAAATAGGTTCCCTTGGGCAGGGATGAGGGAATGTCGAATTCTGTCGATCCCGCATTCGTCCAGCGAACAACCATCCGCCCCCTTCGCGTCCAGCAAGGAAACCTCCGAAGCCTTCGCAATCGCGCTCACGCGCAGGCGGTTGCCGATCACCGAGATGCCATCTGCCTTCGCCTCGCGGACGCGCATCGCTGTGGTGATGATCTTGACCCAACTGTATTGGATCAACGTGGAAGCCACGCGATCTTGGTTAAACGTCCGTTCCGAAAGTCGATTGCCGTCGGCGTCCGAGGCAAAGCAGGTCGAATCTACCAACACGCGGCCCGATCCATCGCCTTCCAAATTTGATACCGACGCCAACAAGCTACCGCTGTAGGCCATCTCGGTGTAGCGCGTCGGGTTCCATTGGGTTCCACCCAGCGCCTTCGACCACTGCTGGATCCAAGCAACTCGGCCCGAAGTCGATTGGGTTTGGGTGGCCAGAACCGCTTCAAAACCGCCGCCCACCAGGGGCTGCCAGGTCGTGTCCAGTTCCTGGTTTTGCAAACCATCCAGGAAGAAGGTCTTGCGCGAGAGAATGGATCCGGTCCCCGCTGTGCGTACAGAAACTGTCAAATTGCCCTGGCCGTCGACACTCATGCTATCGCGGTAGCGCAATTTGCCGCCGACCCCGAAGACGGATTCTTGGATCTCATGACCCTGGAGATTGTAGTCGCGGACCAGAATCGAAACGGTATCGGAGCCATTGAAGGTGATCTCACGGGAAGGGCGATCGGACGCATCGTATTCCCACACTGTGTGCGAGACCATCGCTCCCAGGGAATCTTGGCCATTGAAATCGCGGCGCTGGACGCGATGGCCTTGGGCATCGTAATCGAAGGGGCTGAATGTGGCTCCGTTGCCAATCAGGTTCTGCCAAGTCTGCGAAGTCAGTCGCCAATTGTCGGCACCCGAAGGGGAGATGGCAAGTGCGGCGGCGAGAAAAACGCCAAGCCGGATTTTGTCAACCAATGTGGATGGATGTTCCAAGGATCTTTCCTTTTTTTACACATGAAAACGCGCCGCGAAGATTAGGAATGCATTCGAAAGCGAATCAGTCGTCTGATGGTCCTGACTAAATTAGGCTAGAAACTGGAACTTGCGGCTTGCGTTTTCGCGCCAAAATGAAAAAGATCGCGATGGAAATCCGGCTCGGAGGAAGGACTACGATTTGATTCCCTCTTTCTCTTTGAGCCGGTTTCTGGTTTCGCCTAACAAACATTGGGATTCTCTATCTGATCGCGCCCTTTGCGTTTCCATTCCCAATTGGTTTCGGCCTCCCCCCCCATCACGGAGGATGACCGGGTTTGGGACGGGTAGCTGGTCTGTTCGTCCGCCGCGATGATTTGGTTTCGCAGGGTTGTGCTTGATGGCAACAGGTTCATTTGCGGGCACAAAGTAGAGACGCCAAGTCTCCGGAAAGTGGCATTACCCCAGCTTGGCGCGAAATTGCGAATAATCAAAGACCCGGTGCACATCCAGGCGGCCGTCTTCTTTCCAGGTTGCAATGGATGGGTGCTTCACTCCATTGAAAAACGAAGTCTTCACCATGGTGTAGTGGATCATGTCCAGCAAAACGATTTGGTCGCCAACGTTTAGCGGTTGGTCAAAGCTGTAATCGCCCAGCACGTCGCCGGCCAAACAGGTCCCTCCGCCCAGGCGGTAAGTGTGGGGCTTTACTCCGGCGTCGCCTGCTCCCCAAATTCCGGGCCGGTAAGGCATTTCTAGGCAGTCGGGCATGTGCGCACTCACCGAAACATCCAAAATGGCCAAATCCATTCCGTTGTGGACGATGTCCAAAACGGAGGCGACCAGCTCTCCGGTCCGCCATCCCACCGCCTCACCCGGTTCCAGCACGACCTCCAGATGGGGGTGACGGGTTTTGAATCCGCTCAGAACCCGGATCAGCCGCTCCACGTCGTAACCGGATCTGGTGATGTGGTGACCGCCGCCGAAATTGACCCATTTCATCTGCGGGAGGAATTCTCCAAATTTTTCCTCAAACGATTCCAGCAGCGCTTCCAAGGCGTCGGAATCTTGTTCGCAAAGCGCATGGACATGCAGACCTTCTATCCCCTCCAATAAATCTTCGCGAAAGGCCGAGGGGACGATCCCCAAGCGACTGAATGGCGCACAGGGGTTGTAGAGGTCGGTGGCCACTTGCGAGCATTCGGGATTGACCCGCAAACCGGGGCTGGGCCGCTTGGGGTGCGACAAAATCTGACCTCGGAATCGCTCCCACTGCGAAAAACTGTTGAGCGTGATGTGGCAGGCCAAATCCAAAATCTGTCCCATCTCATCGTCGGAATAGGCGGGGGCGTACACGTGCAATTCCCCGCCCAATTCCTGGGAAGCCAGCAAGGCTTCGTTCAGGGAGCTGGCCGTCGCACCCACCAAATACTCCCGAACCAGGGGGAAGGCTCTCCAAAAGGAAAACCCCTTGAGGGCGCAAATGATCTTGACCTGGGCTTCGTCGGCCACCCGCTTCAATAGCGCTAGGTTGGTGCGCAGGCGAGCCTCCTCCATCACATAGCAAGGAGCGGGGACTTTTGCAAAATCAGTGCCGATGGTTGGATACGTCATAGGAGTGGGGGACAATTTAGGTCCATCAACGCCCAGGTGAGGTTTCTCCTGATTTTTCCAGGGGAGACCCCCTCCATTTTGTGTGCGACCTTGAGCGTTTATGGGGAGGTTGACGCCAGTTGGACGATTCGATCCAGGGGATACCGAACCGGGCTAGCCCGAACGAAGCATCCACTGGGGGACTTTGAAGGGCGGAGATCCTTTTCCCAAAGATTTCAATCCGATCCATCCTCAATGGATTGGGGTGACCAAGGGATGGGCGACCAGGAGGGGAGGGAATCGGGAGGATTGGGCCAATTCCAGGCAATCCAGGCTATGGTGGTGGTGGTCGCGATTTCCACCGCGCTGAAAAACATGTAGTGGGTGGTAGGAGAGGTGCCAAACCAGAATGATCCGATCTGCACCATGGTCATCACGAGGCCCGCGACCAGATTTGCTCCGCGGCCAAAACGTCTGTCCGTGAACCGTGAAACCAGGATCATGGCAAGGGGAATTTCCATCAGCAGGCCGGCGTAAAACAGAAAGCTTTCCGTCATCGGCATTCCCTCGGGCCCACCTTCGATCAGGTCGCGGACAAACTTTGGATCCATCAGCGAGAGGACGTCGCAGTAGAGGTAGTTGGCGGTGACGAAGATCCAGAGCATGGATAGCTTGAGTTGGATTCGATTGGAATTTGTTGAGGGGGTCATTGGGAATGCCGATCAGCTATGGGAGTGAAGGGGTTTGTGCAGGAAACTTCCCATCCATGCGAACCAGACGATGCTCAAGAATGCATAGACAGCCACGGCAGGTTCAAAAAGGGCCGGAACCGTGCTCAGGATTCCACCCGACCCGGAGACAATTCCTGTCCAGGCGAGTGTTTTCGGGAAAGTATTGGTCCGCAGGCCAAAAATGCTCAAGAGCAGAATCCAAAGCCCTCCGGGAATTTCGGCCGTACATCCCAGGCCTTGGTGCACCATTTCCACGACTTGCAGAAGCGAGGCGGCGCCCGTCGGGTTGTGGGGAAGCAGGTCGGCGACGGCTCCTAAGCCGACGTGGAACACGATCCCGCTGCCCATCAACAGGGTCGCCCAAATCAGGGCGAAAACCGTGGCCACACGAACCAGGTCGGATTTGTGGGCGGATAAATGGGTCTGGATAGCCAACGCGACCAGGACCAGCAGAATGGCGAATCCCGCGTACATCGCCAGAATGAACGCCGACATGGCCGCGCGATGTTCTACTTCAAAGATGGCTCTTGCCAATGGATCGACAATTCCTGTCGTATTTAGGTAGGTGAAATTCAAGACGATTCCCGCGACATAAAGGAGCGCGAGACATCGAGCGGCGCATCCGCCGATTTTTTGGAGGTTCATGGTGGTTTTCCCAGTTGGTTGGTGGAGGTGTGGGGAAAGGCAGGGAGCGAACGAGTTTGGTCACCGCTCCCGGTGGGGGGGCACTTGCAGAAGCGACTCGCTAGAAGCGAAGCTGAATTATTGGCTTAGGGGAGTGTTCGGATCGAACTCCAGCAGATCGCCGGGTTGGCAGTTCAGTTCGCGGCAGATGGCTTCCAAGGTGGAAAGGCGGACGGCCTTGGCTTTCCCCGTCTTGAGGATGGAAAGGTTCGCATCGGTGATCCCAATGCGGCGAGCCAGCTCGTTCAACGGCATTTTCCGATCCGCCATCATTCGATCGAGTCGAAAGACGATTCCCACAACCGGCTCAGACGGTCAGGTCGTGCTCTTCTTGGAGCGCCGACCCGTTTTTGAAAATCTCGCACAACAAGAGCAGGATGAGGCTCATCAAGAGGGCACTGAAGTTGAACGTCACGAGGGAAAAACCAATCACCCACTTGCTGAGTTTGGACAGGTTCGTCGCGTTGTCCTTGGTGAAGATGGCGTTGCGACGGAAATTGTCAAACAAACTTTCGGATTGCTTGAGGATTTTCAACAACAGAAACGTGATCAGAGCCAGGTAAGGGAAGACGAACGCCTTGCAGACCAAAGGCGTTGCCATGAATGTTTGCCATTCGGGATCCTGCTGGCCAGAAGCACAGATCTGCTGGGAAATCTGTTGGGTCACTGGTCCGCCAAGGTTGGGGAAAAAGGCAATGGCCAGAAGGAGCGAGAGTCCCACGTATCCCACGATCACCAAATACCAGCTCCCCTTCAGGACGCGGTGGATCCATGTGGAGAGCGAATTCTGTCCGAAGTAGCGCATCCAAACCTCCTGATCATTGATCTTCTTTAAAGATAGACCGGCAACCCTTGAAAATCAACTATTAATTATTGATAAACGATAATATATTACTGTTGGACGCGTGTGGCGTCGATCCCGTCGCCACGCCAGGAACAATGGAATGTATTATGAACTGGTTCCCAGAATCGGATCCAACGAATCCTTTCTCCTCAGCCTGGATCACCTTTGGGTCCAGAAACAATCGATGGTAGCCTTGCCCACCGATGCGAGCCTATCCAGCCCCCCTCAAAGAATGGCACATGAAAAACATCCCCCTAAAACTGCAGCTTACCGCACTGTTCGCATGTCTCTTCCTCCTTGGAAGTTGCACCTCCGATTCCCCCGGAGCGACAGGGCCCCTCCCCGAGCGCGATCCCCCCGTGACCTTGCTGGTCAATGGCCCTCCAGCCAAAGGGATTTTGGCGGGGAGCTCCAAGACCATGGACACCCTGATCTGGATCTTCCATGCCGACTCAGGGTACACCTATTCCGTGGTCACTTCCAGCGACAGTGCAAACGTTCTTGAGAAGGTGACGACCATCGGCGGTCAACCCATGCCGACCCATCTTTGGGCTTCGCACCACGACACCATCGATACCCTTCACTTTCCCTGCCAGACTTTTGGCACCTATCAACTTCTCGTGATCGGCCCATCAGGGACGAAGACTTCCACGGTCCTGACTTCCTGGCGCGGATTGCCAAGCGACTTCCTCCTTCGTGACTCGTTCGAATTGGACAATTCTCGGGCAGCGGCAAAAACCATTCGGACCGACAGTTCCTGGCAATCCCGCACCCTGGATGGCTACGGTCTTCCCGATGGCACCGTGGACGTGGACTGGATCAACTTCACGGTTGATTCGGGGTACACGTACACCGTAGCCATCCTCATGGATGATGCTCCCCAAGTCGATCTTTTCGGCGACGACACCCTCCCGATTCCCACAACCCAGAGCTCCACCTCGCTCGGACGCTCCACCGTCCGTTCGGTGCGCGTAGAGGTCTATCATTCTGGAGTGCGTCGGATTCGCCTTTCGGGATGGCGCGCAGCCAGTTATCAGATAGCAGTGTACGCGAAGAAAGGCGTCACGCGTCCTCTTGCCTCGGATTCCTACGAATCCGACAACTCGTTGGCCTCTGCCAAACCCATTTTGGCGGACAGTTCCTGGCAGGAGCGCTCCCTCTTCCCCAAGGGATCGAACAACGACACCGACTTTGTCGCCATTGCCGCCGATTCTGGTTGGACCTATTCCCTCCACCTGATCGATACCAGCCATAACATCGCCATGCAAGCCTTCACTCGGGATTCTCTTCTTTTCCGAACCTACGACTCCTCCTTTGGAGGAGACCGCATGCTGGTCGTGCCCGGGAACCGTACTTGCAAGCTGTTTGTCCGTCTGACCCAAGACTCGGCTCATCACCGCACGGCCTACCAGATCGCCATGACAAAGAAGGCGGGCATTCCTGCCTGGTCGGTTCTGGAGCAAGGAGAGCCCGACCACAGCATCCAGGATGCGATGACCATCCGTCTCGACGCCACTCCGGTCAACCGAATTCTTTCCGGAATCGACACCGATTGGATCCGCATTCCTGTGGCGAAAGATTTCCAATACACCATGGACCTCACCAACAATAACCAGTCCAATATCGAGATGCAGCTGATCGATGGGCAAGGCAAGCTCATCCAAATGTTCCCCAGTATATCCCATTTGCAATACGCCAAGCTGACCTATGATTCTCCGGACACCCATAGCGTCTTCCTCCAAATCGCTCCGGTCGAACCGTACCAAGGAAGTTCCATTTCCTACACGGTCCAAGCCACATCCCGCGCCATGCCACCCGATCGTTTCGAGCCCGATCCATCCCTTTCAAAAGCCTCCATTCTTGAATCCGACCTACCCCTCGTGGATCGCTATGTCACGGCTTCTGATGAAGACTGGATGCGGATCAATCCCGACTCGGGGCGCACCTTTTCGGTGATTGTGGAGACCTTCAATACTTCGGGCAATCTCCAAATGCAAATGTTTCGGAAGGACTCGACCTTGGTGAACGACATGATCCTCTATGGGGGAATCCGCAATTTGATGACCTATAAACCAGATCGAAAGGGCGAGCTGTATCTTCGCATCCTCGATGGGGATACCCTCAATTGGTTGAAGCGGTACAAGATTCGCCTTGAGAATTTTCCACTCGATCCCACCTTGCCAAACGACGACACCGCTCATTCAATTCCATTGCGTCCCGATGGTGCCATGCACACGGTTGTGGGAGATGGCTCTGTTCACTACTACAAAGTGCCCATCCGCGCTGATTTCGGTTATGAGATCAAGGTGGCCTGTGACTCCAGCGCAGGGTTGTTGGTGTCCCACTCGTATGAATATCCTGAATTCGACCATACCATAAATTCCACCTTCGAGGGCTCGAATCTTACCGAGTACGCAGATTTTGATGGAAGCATGTATCTGGGAACCTACGCATCGGGTCCGGTCCTTTACCACATATCCGTCCAAGAAGTCGCTCCGGACCGGTTCGAGCCTGACAACACTCTGGATATGGCCGTCCCTCTGCCCATAGGCTCAACGATGGAAAGGACTTTGACCGGGGGGGATGTCGACTGGGTCGTGATCGACATGCCCACCAACCTCACCCATCTTCATTGCAGTGCGACTTATCCCATCCAAATCGAGGAATTCACCGCCGATGGGGATCGGGTAAATAACGACGCATTGATGTCAGATCAGGGCGGAAATGAATCGGTTCGGTATTTTAATAACCTGACAATGACCAGGCGGTACTTCCGAGTCAGCTTGGTCGGCCCCGATCTCCTCTCCTCCTACACCCTGCGCGCCTTAAGTGATTGATCTCCACTAAACGAACCCGAAACGATCTCTCCTTCACCGGAGCAACGCCACGATCGAGTGGGGCGGAGGGATCAGTTGGGGATTCGGATCAACACGGGGGGCTCCACGGCGGGGACAAGGCGTAGGTAGTTCATGTTTTTGCCTGCCTCGGCGACCTTGGTCCGCAACCCGTGGCTCCACTCGGGAACCAGACGGATCGTCAAGGCCTCGAACGGTTTGAATCCGTCGGTGGAGAAAGACCACGTGAGTCGGCCTTCTGCCAAGGTTTCTTTGGTGTCCAAGGCCTCAAACACGGCGACCGAAGTGCTCAAAGCGCCCCAGCGCTTTCCAATCCGCAACCGCACGGATTGGTCCTGGTTCCAGAAACGACCCGCATCCAGCTGGCCAAACCAGGTTCGCTTCGGGCTGGACCAGCAAAGACCGGGGATGAGGGATGTCCGGGTGGTTTCCCAGCCGGGCGAGTACCACCATCCCCCAAAAAAGGCGGCGTGTAATCCATTCCAATCGGGAGTTTGGAGGTTGAGGGACGGGCCCAAATTGTCGCCACCGATCCAACCGCCTTGGACCAGCAAGATTCCCGTTTGGGAGGATCCCCAAACGAACCCCGCATCGCTTGATTCCCACCACACCCGAGGGTTTTGAAGTTGGCTGTGAAGTGGGCCTTTTTCCTCTAGATTCGATGTTTGCCACACCCTAGAACGGAGGCGCGTGCCGGCAACAAAATGGGCGAATGGAAAGGCGTACAACTCGGCATCCACCGCCACTTGGGCATCGAAATTTCCCACCTCCGTTCCCACAAAGGTTTGGGCCCAAGGGCCAAGCTGCAAGACCATCGGGGTGAGATCCCAGACAGGTTTTGGCGTGGGGGCCACACTGTCCGCAAATCGATAGTGGGCCGTCCATTGCATTTCGGGGAAGGATTGGAGGGAGTCGACCGGATTGGCAACCATAAATTCCAGGTCGGCCTGCGAGGACGAAAGAACCAAGCGTCCTCCCAATCGCCAGGTATTTCCGTCCATGTCCTCCAACAGCGAGGCTTGGAGAGGCCAGCGATCGGGGAGCGGGATGCCAAGCGAGCCCCCCTGGAACCATCCCTGCAAGCGAGGATAGGTGGCACCCGTAAGGCACGTCCCCTTGGCACAAGGGATGGTGATCAACATGGGGTCGGTTCCATCTCCCCAGCCAACAGAAGCTTCCACAGGGCCAAATCGGGCCGTGATCAGTCCATAGTCGGCGTGATACAGCCGTGCTCCACCCAAGAGGTCTTGGATGCCCGCTCCCACGGTCAGGTCGTAGAGCTTGGTTTGAACCAAAGGAATCCCGAGTTTGGCATTCAGGCTGAGGTCGGGCGAAGCGTCTCGCGCCACAAATTCTGTCCAAGGCAGCGGCGACCCCGCGATCAGGACGTTGTAGGGGGCGCCGTCGTTCGGTCGATTGAAATGCCGATTCCAGGCCAGCTCCATGCTGTTTGATGTCAAGGTGCGGGCGCTGGGGACAACCAAATATCCCGTATGACCTTCCAAGTCAAAACCTTGTCCAAAAGACCACGCGGCGCAGCCCAAGAGAGGGGTCCAAAGCCATTTAAACAGGGATCGACCCCTCAACCCCGGGAAGCCGAATTCCTCAATCTCCGTAAATGGCTGCGAGTTTGGGAAATAGGCCAGGAAGTTCTTCGTCCTTCCAGGCTTTTCCCTGTGGCATGGTGGTTTCGATGGAGGTGTCTTTGGTAAGATCTCCGCCTTCCTTTTCTTCAAAAATATCCGAGGCCACATAGGCGAACAATTCTAGTTCGAAGAGGTCGAGCGGCTTGACTTGGGCGAGGCTGTCGGGATCCTTGAGGGCTGCTTCGTAGCGGTCCTTGCCTTCGGAAATGAGCCAATGGCAGAAAAACAGGAAGCCGTCATCCGAACAGCCTCCGTTCATCAGGTGTGCCGCACCCCAAAGGTCCCAGCGAAAGGCGCGGTGGACCAAGCCATCGTAAACCTGCTGAAATTCCTGGATGTCTTGTGGAGAAAGTTTCCGAAGGTTGGATTCCAGCGCTTCCACACGTCCATCGATGTCGTCACCAGCGGTTTGGCGACCGGTCTCGATGATGGACCAAAAGTATTCTTCCTTCAAACGCACCCCCCCGAATGGAAGTGAATATCACTTTTCAACCCAGAAGAAAACAACCGATTTATCACCAGGAACCTCGCAAGTGCAAATTGAATCTCCCCAACAGGACATTTGATGCGGTATTGGACCCGAATGAGCTCGTTGGTCCAACTCGGCGTCGAACGAGAACGGCGCAAAGTGGAACGTCGGGTTTTCAGACAAACCGGTTCACAACGGTGCACCAGGTTTCTTCGATCCGGATTGATGGCCAAAGCCCCTCAGATTGGAGGATTGATTCCCAAAAGGGTTTTTACAAGAAATTGGCCAACGACGGCTGGATGATTTTGGCCCCGACTTGGAGCGATGCTTGGTAAACCTGCTGGCGGGTTTGAAAATCGGAAATGGTTTTGGTGAAATCCACGTCTTCGAGCTGGCTGGTTTGGTCAGTTAGAGCCAAGGAATCTTGGGCATTTTGGGTTTGGGTCGAGGTCAATCGATTGGCGCGCGAGCCTGCCATGGTCTGGGCTTGCAAGAGTCGTTGCAAGGAATCCTGGATTTCTGGCATGCTCGACTTCACCTTGGTGGAATCGTTGGTGTGAAGTCCTTGCATGAGGTCAACCAAGGAATCGAAGACCGAAATGCCTGAAGCAGTACCAAAAGCTTGGTCGGGAGTCACGTTGACGGGCACGGCGGTATTTTTCTGGATTTCTCGATTGACAGAACCTGTCATGTCTTTTTCGGACCGCCGGATCCAGTCGTAGCTGATGTTGATTCCCGTTCCTGCCGCGAGATTCTCCGCCGTAGTGGTGAGAAAGGTGACCTGTCCCGATTTGTAATCGACCTTGAAGTCGGTGCCTTCCGTCAAACCCTTGATGTCCAAGGTCCCCGGTAAAATATCCCTTGCGGCTGGATTGCCCGTCGTGGTGTTCGAATCCCTCGCCGCGGTGTCGTAGAGTTGGATGGTGGCTGGAACCGCTGTGAGACCGGTTCCATTGGCATTTGGGATGTCCTTGATGGAATCGGTCCCGTTTTGGAGCGAGTAGGGTGGAGTGTCTGTTTGGGTTCCGGCAAACAGGTAATCCCCCTTCAAGGAGGTGTTGGCGATGGACATCATCTGGTCGGCAAGCTGGCGAATTTCGGTGTTGGAATAGGCTCGTTCGGTTGCCGAATAGGTTCCGTTGGCGCCTTGGATGGCCAGCTCGTTGGCTCGCTGGAGGACGTCGTTGCCTGAAGTCAGGGCGGTTTCCGAGGTGGCCAGCCACATCTGGCCATCCTGGATGTTGCGAACGTACTGGTCTTGTCTCGAACTCTGGGAGTGCAGCTTCAACACTTTGGACACGGCCACGGAATCGTCCGAAGGCTGGTTCAACAGCTTGCCGCTCGACAGCTTGGCCATCAAATCGTCCAGCTTCACTCCATTGGTCTGGATGCCCGACTGCACATCCTTGGAGATCATCCCATAGGTGATTCTTGTCATGAGATTCTCACAATCCGATGAGGGTGTCCATCAGCTTGGAAACCGTGCTGATGTAGCGCGCCGAAGCCTGGTAGCTGTTTTGAAATTTGACCATGTTCCCCAACTCCTCGTCCATCGAGACACCGGAAATACCGTCGATTTGCTTTTGCAGGTAGTCGTTCAGGTTGTTGGTGGTGGTGAGGGTGGTGGCGGCATTGGCTTTTTCGGCGCCAAGGTTTCCCACCAAACTCGCGTAGGTGTCGCCGAGGGTGGCGGTATTGACGCCAAATTTGTCGGGGGAAGAGTTCTTTTGTTGGGCGATTTGGGCGATCTTGAGGGCGTTGTTCCCATCGCCTTGACCATTGTAGCCTACCGCAACATACCGGAAATCGACCGTGATCGCCGTTCCCGGCGGAACGGAAGAGGTGTTGTTGAAAACCAAGGTCCCGCCTTGGTAGTCGACCGAATAATCTTTTCCGGCACCTTCACTCAAAACCGTTGCCGGTGGGCCGACGGTGCTCACCACCACCGAGCCTTTCACAAAATTGCGGTATTGGGTATTGACCGTATTGGCGATATCCAACGGAGTGCCGGCGACCGGCGACGTCAAGGCCAGCGGGGCTCCCAGGCCTTGGGAAGTTCCGCCAAAAGCGGCCGCAATGCTTTCTGGTCCCGCTTTGATGTTGGCGGCGAGGTCGATGTTCGCGGCACCGGTGGTTTTGGGATCGAAGAAATCCGAGCCGGTCGTTCCGGAAAGGTCGTACCCCTGCTCGTGTTGGGCGTTGACCGCCTGGACCAAAGTTTTGGCAAGCGTGTCCAACTGGGATTGGTACTTGGGAATCACTTGGTCGCGGGTGTCGAACAGGGCCTTGAGCGAACCGCTTTTGGGAGTGAATTCTTGACTGTTGTTTGAAAAGGCCACTCCGGCCTGGCTCACCTGGGTCCCGTCCGAAAGGGTGAACATGGTTCGGTTCACCTTGAGCGGAAAGTCTCCAGATGGCGAAACCAGCAAGCCACCACCAGAATTGATGATGTATCGCCCTTGGGGGTCCGTCACATAGGAAACGTCCATCAATTGCGAGAGCTCTCGAAGCTTGGTTTCGCGCTGGTCGCGCGTGTCGTTGGCGTTGGCGCGCAAACCTCCCGCTTCCGATTCGGAAATGGTCTGGTTGTCCGAGGCGATGCCTTTGATCAGGCCATTGACTTTGTCGATGGAGGCAGCTATTTCGTCATTTTTTGTCACCACCAGCTGATCGAATTGGCTTGATGCGCTTTGGAAACGGCCCACCAATGAACTCGCCGAATCGCTGACGGCTTGTCGGGCCGTGACATCGGAAGGATTGTTGGCCAGATCCTGCCAGGAAGACCAGAATTTGTCCAAAAAGGTGTTTAGGCCTGAATCAGCCGGCTCGGTGAGAACGTTTTGTACGGACTGCAGGTCCGAGTCGAGCTGCTTGCGCTCTCCTTGTTGGGTCTGGACTTGCTGCATTTGGCGGTCCAGTAGATCATCGCGGATCCGCTTGATGTTCACCACATCGACGCCATAGCCGATCTGGCCGAAATTGCCATCCATCCTGGTGTCGGATTGGAGGTTGGCGGTTTTACGCGTGTACCCTTCGGTGTTCGCGTTGGTCACGTTCTGTCCGACTAAATCGAGTTCGGTCTGGGCGGCGCTCAAGCCTCTTGCCCCGATGCTCAACATGTTAAACAAGGACATGGGTCAACCTTTCCAAGCGCGTTGGAAAATCGGAATGGCCGCTCCGGTGGTTCGTTGACCACTTCTCTGGTAGGCTGCCGGTGGGCGCACCGAGCGTGTTGCCGAGACTTGAGCCAGCTTGATGGCGCCTTGTGAAATCAACAATCCGATCCGGGCGAGCTCACCAGAGCGCCGGCCGATTTCCTCGGCAGCTTTCACCGCCTCGCGCAAATTCTGTCCGACCCGAACCAGCTCTTCGGCCCATTCGGTTGGCAACATCGCGGCGAGGTCGGCCAAGCGCGGGGGAGGGTCGTC